>NZ_QETJ01000013.1:0-76116 GCF_003105095.1 Pseudomonas sp. NDM
AGCGGTTTTTCAATCACCGATGATGGCGACTGAAAAACCGCTATCGCGAGCAGGCTCACTCCTACAGTGGATCTGTGATCAGCCGAAGAACCAGTAGCAGACCCCGATGGCGCCGACCACACCAGCAAACTCCGCCAGCAACGCGCAGCCCACCGCATGCCTCGCTCGCTGAATCCCCACCGCGCCGAAGTACACCGCCAGCACATAGAACGTGGTCTCGGTACTGCCCTGAATCGTTGCGGCGACCAGTGCCGGGAAGCTGTCGACGCCTGAGGTCTTCATGGTTTCGATGAGCATTGCCCGCGCGGCGCTGCCGGAAAACGGTTTGACCATCGCCGTCGGCAATGCGTCGACGAAGCGCGTGTCCCAACCGGCCCACTCGACCAGATGGCGAATGCCGTCCAGGCCAAAATCCAGCGCTCCAGAGGCGCGCAGTACGCCAACCGCACATAGCATCGCGACCAGATACGGCAGAAGATTTTTCGCCACATCGAAGCCTTCTTTCGCGCCTTCGACAAACGCTTCGTAAACCTTGACCTTGCGCATTGCACCGATCAGCAGAAACAGCATGATCAGGCCGAACAGCGTGAGATTGCCGAGGATCGACGACAATCCCGCCAGCGCAGTGGCAGAAAGCGTGCCGAGCAGCGCCATGAAGCCGCCGAGGATCAGGGCGCCGGGCACCAGATAGGCCAGCACCACCGGGTCCCAGATCCGTAGCCGTTGCATGAAGGCCACGGAGAGAAAACCGACGATGGTCGAGCAACTGGTCGCCAGCAGAATCGGCAGGAACACCAGGGTTGGGTCCGGCGCGCCTTGTTGAGCGCGGTACATGAAGATGGTCACGGGCAGCAGGGTGAGCGACGAGGCATTGAGCACCAGGAACAGGATCTGCGCATTGCTGGCGATGGTGGCGCTGGGATTGAGCTCCTGCAGCGCTTTCATGGCTTTGAGGCCGATAGGCGTGGCGGCATTGTCCAGGCCGAGGCCATTGGCAGCGAAGTTCAGCGTGATCAAGCCAAGGGCAGGGTGGCCGGCGGGGACTTCCGGCATCAGCCGCAGGAATAGCGGGCCGAGCACCTTGGCCAGCCATTCGACGATCCCGGCTTTCTCGGCTATGCGCAGAAAGCCCAGCCATAGGGTCAGGGTGCCGAACAGCAGCACCATGACTTCGACCGAGAGCTTGGCCATGGCGAAAATGCTCTCCACCATCGCCGCGAAGATCCCGGCATTGCCGCCGATCAGCCACTGCGCCAGCGCCGACACGGCTGCCACGATGAAGAAGCCAAGCCACAGGCCATTAAGCATCAGTCAAATCCCCCGAAGAATGCGGCGAATGATAGCGGGGTCGCCAGAAACGACAAACCCCGGATTGCTCCGGGGTTTGTATGGCTGACTCGGTCCACTGTAGGAGTGAGCCTGCTCGCGATGAGGGCGGCACATTCAACATCTCTGTTGTTTGATACACCGCCATCGCGAGCAGGCTCACTCCTACAGGGTTTTTGTGTCAGTTCTTGGAAATTTCGCCAGTTGGCAGTTTTTCCTTGCTGCGCCAGTGCGGCAGGGAGTTCCAGTAGCGCTCGCCCTTGGCGTCGTCGTACATGCCTTCCCAGCGCGCGATAACCAGCACCGCCAGGGCATTACCGATCACGTTCAGTGCGGTACGCGCCATGTCCATGATGCGGTCGACACCGGCGATGAACGCCAGGCCTTCCAGCGGAATGCCGACGCTGCCCAGCGTCGCCAGCAGCACCACGAAGGACACGCCCGGTACACCGGCGATGCCTTTGGAGGTGACCATCAGGGTCAGCACCAGCAGCAGTTGCTGGCTGATCGACAGGTCGATGCCGTACAGCTGGGCAATGAAGATCGCCGCGATCGACTGGTACAGGGTCGAGCCGTCGAGGTTGAACGAGTAACCGGTCGGCACCACGAAGCTGCAGATGGCTTTCGGCGCGCCGTAGGCTTCCATTTTCTCGATCACCCGTGGCAGCACGGTTTCCGAGGAAGCGGTGGAGTAGGCCAGCACCAGCTCATCCTTGAAGATGCGCATCAGCTTGAGCACCGAGAAGCCGAACAGCTTGGCGATCAGGCCCAGCACCACGAAGGCGAAGAAGGCGATGGCGACGTAAACCAGGATCACCAGTTTCGCCAGCGGCAGCAGCGAGGCGAAGCCGAAGTTGGCGACAGTCACCGCGATCAGGGCGAACACGCCGATAGGGGCGTAGTTCATGATCATGTGGGTGACTTTGAACATGCTTTCCGAGACGCCCTGGAACATCTTCACCAGAGGCTCGCGCAGGTCCGACTGCAGGCTCGACAGGCCGAGACCGAAAAGAACGGAGAAGAAGATGATCGGCAGCATTTCGCCGCGGGCCATGGCTGCGAAGATGTTCGACGGGATCAGGTTGAGGATGGTCTCGATGAACGCATGTTCATGCTGCACTTCAGCGGCGGTCGCCTGGTACTTCGAGATATCGACCGTGCCCAGAGTGCTCATGTCGATGCCGGTGCCCGGGTGGAACACGTTGGCCAGCGCCAGGCCGACCACGATGGCGATGGTGGTGACGATTTCGAAATAGATGATGGTCTTCAGGCCGATACGCCCGAGCTTCTTGGCGTCGCCCACGCCGGCGATGCCGACGATCAGAGAAGAAATGACGATCGGGATGACGATCATCTTGATCAGACGGATAAAGATATCGCCTGCCGGTTGCAGGACGTTGCTGATCCACCAGGCCTTCTCGGCGCTGAAGTGGTTGAGCAACGCACCCAGTGCAATCCCCAGAACCAGACCTATCAGGATCTGCCAGGCGAGGCTGATTTTTGCCTTCTTCATTATCTTTACCCTTACTTGCGTTTGACTCAGGCACATGCAGGAACTGGAACGCTCATCAGCGGAAAAGTCTGTGCATCTGCCTCCGTATAAGGTGCCCCGAAGTGCGTATTTACGGCTCTTCGGCAGGCGAAAAAAGGCGCAACTATTCCGATGCAAGGTGGCGCCGTCTAATGCCGTAAACGCCTACCCTATGCCGAATCGGCATGAGCTTTTTCAATTGAAACTGGCGTCCCAAGCGGTTCGATTGTGACATTTCAGCCGGCATAAGTGCCGTGAACCGGCCATTACAGCGTAGGCTGGTTAAATTTCGCACAGCGAGAATCGGCGGAATTTTCCGGAAAAATTCTGAATTGAAAGCCTATAAGTCACACGAATCGAGCGCGATCTTTGTCGATATACGGTCGTCAGGAAACACCGCGAAATGTTTCCCGCGCAGTGTCGGCGATTCGAAGAAGGGGATTAGCGTGCTGGATCAATGATTTGGCTGATTCAAAGCCCAGCGCAGATTCGTCAGACCATCGGGTCGACGAACCTGCGGCGCAGCTTTTACCCTGACCCGGCCCTTGCGCAGGTACTCCCTGTACCCGTAGGTCACTCCGACCCTGTAGCAGTCAGAACGTCCCGGCCCCCTGGTCATGCACCGGCCCTCATCGGGTGGCGCAATGGAAAGCAGCGGGGCGCTGCTTTCGTGTTCAAGAATCCTGTGCGTCCTGCATCAGTACCACTTCGGATCTTTCTTCAGGGTTTCCATCAGCAGATCCTGCATGCCCTGATCAGGTTTGCCGAAGAAGCGATACGTCGCGTGTCGCGTTGGCGACTTGTCCTGCGGCAGACCTTCCGGGACATCGACCAGCATGGCGTAGGCGTCATCCTTGTCGAAGCTGAAGGCAACGATCAAACGGTGATTCAGGCACTTGTCCTGACTCTCGCAGAGTGGACCGACCAGATACTTGTCGCCATCTTCCGTAACGGCATTCATCTGTTGCTCAGAGGTTCCGGACAGGTTGATCACCCACTCCGGTACGCGCTCTTCCTTTTTGATCACACCTTCCCAGGTTTCGCGATACTGCTCGTCGGAAGCGAGCAGTTCGTTGACCCGGGCCTGGCCGTCATTGGCCGCCATGGCCATGGCACTGCCGCCCAGAAGCAGGGCGGCGGCCAATGTCTTGAGACCGATCATCGTTAACCTCGGCCGCGACGGCCAAAGAAGAAGGAAGCGATGAACATCACCAGGAACACGACAAAGAGAATCTTGGCGATACCCGTGGCGGTGCCCGCGATACCACCGAAGCCCAGTACGGCGGCGATGATGGCAATGATCAAGAATGTAATTGCCCAGCTCAACATGGTGATTCTCCTTACTTCTCTATTTAGGGGTGTTTGCGGTTTCCGACGCTCAGGCGTCCGAATCTGTTCAACGACTTAGAAAACCCAGCGCTCTTCCCGTGGCAGTTGGTCCAGCGGTTGCGCCTGGTCTACATCGATCATGTGCATCGAAGCGTTTTCGGCCTGGCTGCTGCTCACGGCACTGAAGTGCTTTTGAGTGCTGTGCTGCATCGAAATCAGTGGCTCGGGTTTGCGGCTGTTTTCCCAGCTCATGTATTGCTGGCAGACGATCAGGGTGATCAACAACGCCAGTACGCCGAACAGACCTTGCTGGATCTGCAGTGGCGAGATACGTACTTGGGCGGCAGTTGGGCGAGTCATCCTGTGTTCCTCACGCTTGTTCGGTTGGGGCAGTGCTGATCTGCCCGGGCTGAGTGAGGTATTGCAGCCTGCATGCCAGTTTTTTGCTGTCTGAAAATATCAATAAAAACAATGGCTTACGTACGCTTAAGAAATTTCCTGCGACGCATCCTGCACGATGGCTCTTCTGCGGTCGTGCGCAATGCACGATTATTTCGTAGGAAATTTCGATGATATGGAATTGCTACCGGTACGCAGATGTCAGAAGAGGACGCAGGACCTGCCCTGCAAATCGCTGACTGTTTTAAAACTCAACGAAATCAATGAATTGGCCGTTATGGCAGTAGAGAGCTACCCTCCTATGGCTGGTATCGTTCAGAATCAACCATGCAACTTGCCCGATTTTTCCGGGACTAACCCAAGACTAATCACTATGGAGCGTAGGAAAAATGGAATCTGCCACTGAGCAACAAGGCCGCATTCTGCTGGTGGACGATGAATCCGCCATCCTGCGTACGTTTCGTTATTGCCTCGAAGACGAAGGCTATACAGTCGCCACGGCCAACAGCGCGGCGCAAGCCGAAGCTTTGCTGCAACGCCAGGTCTTCGACCTGTGCTTCCTCGATTTGCGCCTGGGCGAGGACAACGGTCTCGACGTCCTTGCGCAAATGCGCATTCAGGCGCCGTGGATGCGCGTGGTGATCGTCACCGCGCATTCGGCGGTCGACACCGCCGTTGATGCCATCCAGGCCGGCGCCGCCGACTATCTGGTCAAACCGTGCAGCCCCGACCAACTACGTCTGGCCACCGCCAAGCAGCTGGAAGTGCGGCAGCTGTCGGCGCGTCTTGAAGCCCTCGAAGGCGAGATCCGTAAACCGAAAGACGGCCTCGATTCCCACAGCCCGGCGATGAAGGTCGTACTGGAGACTGCCCGTCAGGTCGCGAACACCGACGCCAACATTCTTATCCTCGGCGAATCCGGCACTGGTAAAGGTGAGCTGGCCCGTGCAATCCACGGCTGGAGCAAGCGCGAGAAGAAGTCCTGCGTAACCATCAACTGTCCGTCGCTGACTGCCGAGCTGATGGAAAGCGAGCTGTTCGGCCATAGCCGTGGCGCCTTCACCGGGGCCAGCGAAAGCACGCTCGGTCGGGTTAACCAGGCTGACGGTGGCACGCTGTTTCTCGACGAGATCGGCGACTTTCCACTGACGTTGCAACCCAAGTTGCTGCGTTTCATCCAAGACAAGGAATATGAGCGGGTGGGCGACCCGGTGACTCGCCGGGCCGATGTGCGCATTCTCGCCGCGACCAACCTCAACCTCGAAGACATGGTCCGCGACGGTCGCTTCCGCGAGGATCTGCTCTATCGCCTCAACGTCATCACCCTGCACCTGCCGCCATTGCGTGAGCGCGCCGAAGACATCCTGACCCTTGCCGATCGCTTCCTCGCACGTTTCGTCAAAGAGTACGCGCGCCCGGCGCGCGGCTTCAGCGATGAGGCGCGCGAAGCGCTGCTCGGTTATCGCTGGCCGGGCAACATTCGCGAGCTGCGCAACGTGGTCGAGCGGGCGAGCATCATCTGCCCGCAGGAACGCGTGGAAATCAGCCATCTGGGCATGGCCGAACAACCGGCCAACAACGCGCCACGGGTCGGTGCGGCGCTGAGCCTGGATGAGCTGGAGAAAGCGCACATCGGGGCGGTTCTGGCCACCGCTGGCACACTGGATCAAGCGGCGAAAACCCTCGGCATCGACGCCTCGACCCTGTATCGCAAACGCAAGCAGTACAACCTGTGAGCACTGCGCGATGAAACTGGCGATCAAGCTGCGCACGCGCCTGTTCCTGAGCATTTCTGCACTGATCACCGTGGCCTTGCTCGGGCTTCTGCTCGGGCTGGTCAGCGTGATGCAGATGGCCGGGTCGCAGGAAGCGCTGGTGCGCAGCAACTTCGTCACCCTGGATCTGGGCCTCAAATTGCGCCAGACCCTCGGCGATCAGTTGATCATCATGCTCGCGGAAAAGCCCGACCCCGTTGCCTTCGAAGCGTCCAAGCAGCATTACTTCCAGTTGCTCGACCAAGGCATCGCCCAGCAGTCGGAGAGTGAAGATCAGCCTTACGGTTTCCGCCAGGCCAAGGCCGATTACCTTAACTTCCTCGACTCCTTCGATGTCAGCGCCGAAGCGGCGAAGGATGCCAGTACCAGCGCGGATTTCCGCGAGCGCTTCAATATCCTGCGCAACGGTTTGATTGCGGAACACAAGCACGCTCTGGGCAGTATCAACGAGGTGCAGCACGCCGCCCGCGAACGTGCCTTGCTGATCGCCGGGCTGCTCGGTCTGGTCGGGCTGGCGGTGCTGATCATCGGTTTTGTCACAGCGCAAGGCATTGCCCGCCGCTTTGGCGCGCCGATCGAAGCGCTGGCCAAGGCTGCCGATAACATAGGGCAGGGTAACTATGACGTGACCCTGCCGATTTCCACCGCCATGGAAGTCAACCTGCTGTCGCGGCGCTTCGGTCTGATGGCCGAGGCGTTGCGCGAACACCAGGCCATGAATGTCGACGAGCTGTTGGCCGGTCAGCAACGCCTGCAAGCGGTGCTCGACAGTATCGACGACGGTTTGTTGATGATCGATCGCCAAGGCCAGCTCGAACACCTCAACCCGGTCGCTCAGCGTCAGTTGGGCTGGGAAGATGATCGTCTCGGCCAGGGCTTGGGCACCGCACTCGGTCGCCCGGAACTGGATGCACAACTGCAACTGGTGCTGCGCGGCGGCACGCTGGAGCGGGCGCCGGAAGATCTGAGTATCGAAGTCGATGGTGAATCGCGCCTTCTGACTTATAGCCTGACGCCGGTCAGCCACACCCAGGGGCATATTCTCGGCGCGGTCATGGTGCTGCACGACGTCACCGAACAACGTGCCTTCGAGCGGGTTCGCAGCGAATTTGTTCTGCGCGCTTCCCATGAATTGCGTACGCCGGTGACGGGCATGCACATGGCTTTCGGGCTGTTTCGTGAGCGGGCCAAGTTTCCGGCGGAGTCGCGCGAGGCTGACCTGCTGGATACGGTCAACGAGGAAATGCAGCGCCTGATGCAGTTGATCAACGACTTGCTCAATTTCTCGCGCTACCAGAACGGTTTGCAGAAACTCACCCTGGCGCCATGTTCCATTGAGGACTTGCTGGAGCAGGCGCAGCTGCGCTTTGCCGAAGCGGCGGCGGCCAAGGGTGTGGCGCTGAACGTCGAGATTCAAGGGCCGTTGCCACGTTTGCAGGCCGATCAGGCGCAACTCGATCGTGTCCTCGACAACCTGATCGACAACGCGCTGCGCCACACTGCACGCGACGGGCAGATCCGTCTGCAGGCGCGTCGTCATGGCGAGCGGGTGATCATCAGCGTCGAAGACAACGGTGAAGGCATTGCCTACGGCCAGCAGGGGCGGATCTTTGAGCCGTTCGTGCAGGTCGGTCGCAAGAAGGGTGGCGCCGGGCTCGGCTTGGCGCTGTGCAAGGAAATCGTCCAGTTGCACGGTGGACGCATGGGCGTTTATTCGCGGCCGGGGCAGGGCACCCAGTTCTACATGGCGCTGGCGGTTTAGGCTTCGTCGTCCATACGCCGTCCTGCGAGCCGGCGTCCGCGGGTGATCAGTTCGATGAACTGCACGGCGCTCAGCGCGTGGGCGAACAACCAGCCCTGACCGAATTTCACCCCTTCACTGCTGAGCAAGGTCGCCTGGGATTCCAGTTCGATGCCTTCAGCAATCACCTTCAGATCCAGCGCCTGCGCCATGTGAATGATGTGCGGCGCGACGCCGCTGCTTGCCGCGTCATGGCCCAGCGCATCAATGAAGGCCTTGTCGATCTTCAGGCAATCCACTGGCAGGGTCTGCAGGTAGGCGAGGCTGCAGTAGCCAGTGCCGAAGTCGTCGATCAGTACCTGATGGCCAACGTCGCGCAAGGCTTGCAGGTTTTCCCGAGCGACGACCACATCGATCAGGCCGCGCTCGGTGACTTCGAAGGCAATCTGCCGCGCCGCAACACGGTGCAGCGCCAGCAGGCGCGCCATGACCTGGCCGATGCGCGGCACCATGACATCGCACGCCGCGAGGTTCACCGAGATATACAGCTGCGGATTGGCGCGCAATAACTGGCCCAGTTGTTCGAGCAAACGCTGCAACACGAAGTCGGTCATCTGCCGGATCTGTCCGGTGTTCTCGGCCATCGGAATGAACAGGTCGGGGCTGGTCAGCGTGCCGTCCGGGCGCCGCCAGCGCAGCAGGGCTTCGGCGCCGACGCAGTTGCGGCTGTCGAGGTCGAAGATCGGTTGATACAGCACCTGTAACTCACCCCGACGGATCGCCCCGTGCAACTCGGCATCCAGCGATTGCCGCTGGCGCACCAGCAGGAAGGTCAGAAACCCGACAATGGCCCCGGCAATCAGGCACACCGGCAACAGCCACCACCACACCGCAGGGATATGCACGCCAGTGCGCGGCGTAATCAATACCAGCTGGTATTCCGGATTATCGGTGGGCATGCGATAGATCAACCGCGTTTGCGTCACCTGCAGTGCATCACGACTTTTCGGTGGCCAGGGTTCGGTGGGCGGCCAGACCTGTGCAAAGCCAAGTACCGGGATCGCGCGAGTGCCGTGATCAAGCACCACCAGCAGGCTGCTGCCGGGCGACAGATCGACCATGTCGGTCAAATGCCCGCGCGAGGTGGCGACGCGAAAATTGCCGCGACCGAGCATGAGCGCCGCGCGGTTTTCATCAGGTTCAGTGGTGGTGTTCAGCCAATAACTGTATGTCGGGCCCTGGATGTCCGGAGCACGATCCAGCGACAGGCCTTCCTGACGCGGACGATTGGAGCAGAACCGCGAGGCGTCCATGTAGGCGGCCTCGTAGACGAAGCGATAGTTGAAAGTGACTTGCTGCAAGGTCGCGATCATTTCTTCGTCGCAGCCGCGCAGGGGCTGGGCTTCGAGATCGTCGAGGCTTTCGCGCAACTGGCCGAACAATTGTTCGAGGCGGGCGAGGAAACGCTCACCCTGCGCGTTCATTTCCTGGCTCTCGCGCAACTCCATCTGCCGCATCGCCGCGAACATACTGCCAGCGATCAGCAGGCTGGCACTGAGGACAGCCGCGATCATCGCCAAAAAACCGGGGCGATAAAACCAGCTACGCAGCGTTTCTCGGGTAGCAGCCATCAAGGAATTTCCGAAGAATTACCATGAGTTATAGCTGCTGATTACGATTTCGCCCTGACCGTCGGGCGGGCGTCATTATTTTGTCTGGTTGAGGACCAAAAGAAGTGCGGCCGTTTGCGCATCCGGCGTGCCGTCGAAACGGGCGGGACGGTAGTGCATCTGGAATGCGGCAAGGACATGGCGGGTGGCTACATCCAGCTCACCGGTCTGCGGCGTGTCGTAGCCCAGCCGGGTGAGTTGCGCCTGGAACCAGCCGATTTCCGGCAGTGGACTGCTGTTGAACACGGCCTGCTGACGCGCCACGGCTTGTTCGTTCGGCCACAGGCCCAAGCCCTCATCCGCGAGACGTTTCCACGGGAACAGTGGACCCGGATCGAGCTTGCGCAGAGGCGCTATATCGCTGTGACCAATGATGTGTCGGGGGCTGATGCCGTTGCGTTGGCTGATGTCCTTGAGCAGGGTGATCAGTGACTGGATTTGCGCTTCGCTGTACGGGTACCACAGGCGCCCGGTCGGGGTGTCCTTGTAGCCGGGATTGACGATTTCAATGCCGATGGAGCTGGAGTTAAGCCAGGTACGGCCCTGCCACTGACTTTCGCCGGCGTGCCAGGCGCGCTGGTTTTCGTCCATCAACTTATAGATCGTGGCGCCCTTGTCATCGCCGATCAGGTAATGGCTGCTGACCTCGCCATGGGTCAGCAATTGCAGCGAACGCTCCAGCGATGCCGAGGTGTAATGCACCACGACGAACTGGATGCGGCTGTCGTAATTGGTCGAAGGATGGCTGGTGTCGTAGCGCGGGCCGCTGGCGCAACCAGCGAGGACGAGCAGCGAGGCAAACAGGGCAAAGAATTTCATGGCAAAGGACGATACGCAAAAGACAATAATGCAACAGTGTAACGTACGGATCTGGCCAGAGTCCGCCAGCGGGCGGATTTAAACAAAATGGAACAATTGCCTCAGCCCAGCTCCACGCGGTTGCGTCCGGCGTTTTTCGCCCGATACAGCGCCTGATCGGCTCTTTTCAGCACCAGATCGCTGTGTTCTCCCACCCTGAAACAAGCCAGTCCCATGGAAATCGTTATGGTCACCCGCTCGCCCTTGAAGTGAAACGGGCAGGCCTCAATCGCCGCACGCAGGGTTTCCAGCAGCTTCGCGCCTGCCGCTGGCGGCGTTGCCGGCAGTAACAGCACGAACTCTTCGCCGCCGAAGCGAGCAATGAAATCCGAGCCGCGCAGGCGTTTGCGCAGCACCGTGGCGATGATCTTCAGGACTTTATCGCCGGCCAGGTGGCCGTAGCTGTCGTTGATGCGCTTGAAGTGATCGAGGTCGAGCATGGCCAGACTCAAGGTATTGCCGTGTTGCTGCCACTGCTGGATTTCATGCTCGAGGCGTTCACTCCACGCCGCGCGGTTGGGCAGGCCGGTCAGCGGGTCGATCAGGGCTTTCTGCCGCTGCTCCTCGAGATGTTCGCGGAAACCCAGAGCTTCCTGTTCCATATGCGCCACGCGCTCCGACAGGCTCTTCAGTCTGGCGGCGACTTCCTGCTCGCGGGCGTCGCGCTGTTTCTGGTGCTGATCCATGGTGCCGAGCAGGCCTTCCAGATGATTCTCCAGCACATGCTTGAGGTCATCGAGGTCGGCAGCTTGCTGGACGCTGCTCTGCAAGCCGTCGACCTGTTCACGGATCTGCGAATCCATGGCCCGCGCCGCCGAGCTGTTGTCGGCATGCCCTTCGCTGGCCGCTTGCAGGTTGCTCTGAAACGCTTCGAGGCGTTCGTTGAGCTGTTGCAGATAGGCTTCGAACTCATGTTGACCGCTGTCGGTAATCGCCAGCATCAAGGTTGCGAGATCGTCGAGGATCGGCAGCAATTCGTACCAGTTCAAGCCGTGCTTCAGCCGTTCGCGCATGGCTTCGGCTTGGGGCCGATGACGCTCGGGCAGGGTCAGGTCGTCGAGCAGGCCGATCAGCGTGTCTTCGATATGCCTGGCCACGGAGCTGTAGGACGGCTCCGGCGAGTCCGGCAAGGCGAAGAGGATGTCGTGTTCCGGCTGATCCGGGTCGATGGCGGCCAAAGCCTGGGCGATCGGCTCGGGCAAGGGCAGGCTATCGAGAATCAACGCGGACGGATCGCCGGGGTGGCTCAGTTCGTCGGGATTGACTGCCTCGGTGGCGGGCGATTGTACCGAGGGGCCTGGCGCCACGGATGCGCCTGGCTCAAGCTGCACTGGCTCGGCTTCAACAGTGACAACAGGCGTCGTGAACGCGACGACTTCCGGTTCGGGCGCGACCTGCACAGGCGTCTGGACGGTCGCGGCGGGAGCCTCAATCGCCGGTTCAGGGTCTGTGACCGCTGCCGTTTGCGTGGGTTGCGGTTCGGGTTGCTGAGCTTCGACCGGCTGCGGCACGGGTGGTGCTGGAATGTCTGCCGCGGGTGCGGTGGTTTCCTCACTCTCGCGACTGCCAAACAGACGCTGCAACAACCCCGGTCGGCCCGGTTCGGCAGGCGTTTCCAACTGACTCAAGGCCTTGCCCTGCAAGCCACTGAGCTCGCTCAGCAGCAGGGGCATTTCCCGCGCCTGACCGACGCGGCTGTCCAGTTGTTTGGCAAATTTCTTCAGCGGTTGCGCGACTTCCCGCGGCAAGGGAAGGGCCTGCAACTGGGTGACCAGCGCGGTCAACGAGGTGCTGACCTGATCGATGCGGGTTTCGCGGCGTTGCTCGGAATCGAGCACGGCTTTTTCCAGGCGCGGCAGCAGGGCGGCGAGCCCTGCGTCCATGTCATCGGTGCGCACGACTTCGCGCATTTCCTTCATGCACTGATCGACAGCCTTGTCGGTGCCTTCGGCCGCCAGCGTGCTGCGCACCAGCCCGCGCCGCAGCAGGTCGAGTCGCGCGGCCCAGCGGCGTTCGAGCTTGTCCTGCTGTTCGATGCTCTTGAGGTACTTCTCTTTCCAGCGCTGGGCGTCGTCGCTCATTCACAGGTTCCGCGAGGGGCAGGGCTCAACGCGGGCAATGCGTCGGCCGTGAGCGAACCCGGCAGACGAATTTCCACCGCGACCGGCAGGTGATCGGAAATGGGCTGGGCCAGCACCTCGACCTTTTCCAGGGTCAGGGTCGGGCTGAGCAGAATATGATCAAGGCAACGCTGTGGGCGCCAGCTGGGGAAGGTCGCTTCCACCTGCGGGGCCAGCAGGCCGAGATCGCGTAACGGCGAGTGTTCGAGCAGGTCGCTGGCGTGGGTGTTCATGTCACCCATCAGCACCTGATGCTTGTAGCCGCTGATCAAATCACGAATGTAGGCCAGTTGCAGGCTGCGCGTCCGCGCGCCAAGGGCCAGATGCATCACCACCACCACCAGCGCTTCCGGACCTTCGCCGAAGCGCAGCAGGATTGCGCCGCGACCTTTTGGACCGGGCAGCGGGTGATCCTCGATCGCCCACGGCTTCAGGCGACTGAGCACGCCATTGCTGTGCTGGGCCAGCCGGCCGAGGTTGCGATTGAGTTGTTGATACCAGTAGGGGAAGGCGCCGAGGTGGGCCAGGTGCTCGACCTGATTGACGTAGCCCGAACGCAGGCTGCCGCCATCGGCTTCCTGCAGGGCGACCAGATCGAAGTCGCCGAGCAGGTCACCGATCTTCTGCAGATTGCCGGAACGCCCGGTGTGCGGCAGCAGATGCTGCCAGCTGCGGGTCAGGTAATGCCGATAGCGCTCGGTGCTGATGCCGACCTGAATGTTGAAACTGAGCAAGCGCAGACGCTGGTCTGCGGGCAGGCCCGTAGACGCCAGATGATGCTCGTTGACCTGCGGATCATGCAGGCCAACGATGCGTTCGGACTTCCAGCGGCGCATGGCGAATGCCGCGCTTAGTTGGCAGCCGCCTTGTTAGCCGCTCGCTCTTTGGCGACCAGATCGTCAGCCAGCTTCAATGCTTGCTCGGCACCGCCGGCAGAGCCGATGTCGAAGCGGTATTTACCGTTGACGATCATGGTTGGCACGCCGGTGATTTCGTACTTCTTGGCCAGCTCTTTGGCCTTGTTGATCTGACCTTTGATCGCGAACGAGTCGAAGGTGGCGAGGAACTTGTCCTTGTCCACGCCTTGAGTGGCGAGGAAGTCAGCCATGTCGTTCTTGTCGGTGAGCTTCTTGTGTTCTTTCTGAATGGCGTTGAAGACCGCAGCGTGAACCTGGTGCTCGACACCCATCGCTTCGAGGGTCAGGAACATCTGGCCGTGAGCGTCCCACGGTCCGCCGAACATCGCCGGAATGCGCACGAAGTTGACGTCGGACGGCAGTTTTTCAACCCACGGGTTGATGACGGGTTCAAAGGCGTAGCAATGCGGGCAGCCGTACCAGAACAGCTCGACCACTTCGATCTTGCCAGGCACTGCAACCGGGACCGGGTTGGCCAGTTCGACATAAGGGGCGGCAGGGGCTTCAGCGGCCTGGGCGGTGAAGCCGAACAGGCTGGCAGCGACGAGGGCGGCGCTGATGATCAGATTACGCATGCTTTACTCCTGGACAATTTGGGTCGCCTCGCTCGACCTGTTTCGACACAGATCCTGGCGGGCATGAGTGCTGTAGTGTAACGGCAGCGGCCACAAAAAAGGGCGGCCAAAGCCACCCTTTTTATACTTGCTGCGAAGGATTAATCGAGCGTTAACGTGGCAGGCGTTGCGCGCCTCGCTCAACACTCGAACAAGGCCCTCAGTGCAGGCCCTGGATGTAGCTGGAAACCGCAGCGATGTCTTCGTCGCTCAGCTTGCGCGCGATGGTGCGCATGGTCATGGCATCACCGTCATTGGCGCGACCGTCGACTTCCTTGCGGAAATCGGTCAGTTGCTTGGCGATGTATTGAGCGTGCTGGCCACCCAGATGCGGGAAGCCTGCGGCGGCGTTGCCGGCGCCATTCGGCGAGTGGCAACCGGTGCAGGCTGGCAGGCCTTTTTCCAGGTTGCCGCCACGGAACAGCGCTTCACCGCGCGCGACGATCTTCGGATCGGCGGCGCCGACGCTGCCTTTCTGGCTGGCGAAGTATGCGGAGATATCGGCCAGATCCTGATCATCCAGGTTGGTCAGCAGCCCGGTCATTTCCAGAACCACGCGTCTGCCCGACTTGATGTCGTGCAATTGCTTGTCGAGGTAGCGTTCACCCTGACCTGCCAGTTTCGGAAAGTTCGGCGCCATGCTGTTGCCGTCCGGGCCATGGCAGGCCCCGCACACGGCAGCTTTGGCCTGGCCTGCTGCGGCATCGCCGGCAGCATGGGCGACGCCTGAAATTCCCACGGTCAACAGCAGACTCACGATCAATTTGTTCATCAGCTAATCCAACTACGGCTAAGGGTTAAGTTATGGACCGGGCTTACTCTCGCTCATCCACAGGATGATGGCCTGGTAATCCTCGGCACTGCAGTCCATGCACAAACCACGCGGCGGCATCGCCTTGAAACCCTGGGTCACGTGTTGCACCAGCGTCCCCATACCTTTCGCCAACCTCGGCGTCCAAGCTTCCTGATCGCCTCTTGCGGGCGCCATGGGTAGTTGGCCGGAATGACAGGCACCACAAACACGGTTGTACACAGCTTCCGGATCCTGTGTAGCCTGTGCGCTGTAAAGCGGCACCAAGACTCCGGCAGCCAGCAGCCATTTCGTCATAAAACGACCTTTTCAGGGTTGAGAGCGTTCTGCGTTCTAATGCGCAATCAAAGTCTGGCGCTCTCGTGAACTTCATCCTTCGCTGGGACAAAGCACACACAAAATCTGCGGCATTATATACTGGCGTCACTGAAACGGAAGCGACACCGCGTTCCGCGCCCATTCCCGGCGCCGCCCACATCGGAAATCCCATGCAACTCAAGAATCCCATCCTCGGCCTGTGCCAACAGTCCACATTCATGCTCAGTGCCGCCAAAGTCGATCAATGCCCTGACGACGAAGGCTTCGAAGTGGCGTTTGCCGGTCGTTCCAACGCTGGCAAATCCAGCGCGCTGAACACCCTGACCCACGCCAGCCTGGCGCGCACCTCGAAAACTCCGGGTCGCACACAGCTGTTGAACTTCTTCAAGCTAGACGATGATCGCCGTCTGGTCGACCTGCCGGGCTACGGTTATGCAAAAGTACCGATCCCGCTCAAGCAACACTGGCAGCGCCACCTCGAGGCTTACCTCGGCGGTCGGGAGAGTTTGAAAGGTCTGATTCTGATGATGGACATCCGCCCTCCGATGACCGACTTCGACCTGCTGATGCTCGATTGGGCCGTCGCCGCCGGCATGCCGATGCACATCCTGCTGACCAAGGCCGACAAGCTCACCTACGGCGCAGCCAAGAACACACTGCTGAAAGTACAGTCTGAAATCCGCAAAGGCTGGGGCGACTCGATCACCATCCAACTGTTCTCCGCGCCAAAACGCATGGGCCTGGAAGAGGCTTACACCGTACTGGCCGACTGGATGGAACTGGCAGACAAAAACACCGAGGCCGCCGCCGAGTAAGACAAGTTCAAAACTGTCTGTGGTGCTGTCAGGCAAGGCAAAAGCACCGCTAAAAAGCGGAGTTTAGGGAACCTAAATGAGCATTTTTAGCGGTGCTTTTAACGCAGCATGACGGCATCACAGCCAGTTTTGAGGCAAAAAAAGCCCCGGGATTCATTGGGGAGGGAGAATTCCGGGGTCTAAGTTCCGAACCGCTAGGGCGGGGTTCAGATATCTGCCAACACTTAACACAACATAGGAGCATCGAAGGGCTTCACCAGCCATTCAGTACCTCTGAGTGTTCCAGCGGCAGATTAGTTCAGATTTTTTTCAAAAAGCTTTGGAATAGCCTCAAGCATTTATCGGTCTAAGCCGGTTTCCCGGGCTTGCCGCGACGCCGTGTCGCGGCCACGCTGCACCCTGCTCAGTGCGCCTCATCCCAATTGTTGCCGACGCCGACTTCCACCAGCAGCGGCACGTCCAGTTTCGCCGCTTCGCTCATGTGCAGGCGAATCTCGGTGCTGACCTGCCCGACCAGATCCTCGCGAACCTCCAGCACCAGTTCATCGTGCACTTGCAGGATGACCCGGGCATCCAGCCCCGACGTCGCCAGCCAGTTGTCCACGGCGACCATGGCTTTCTTGATGATGTCCGCCGCCGTGCCCTGCATCGGCGCGTTGATCGCCGTGCGTTCTGCGGCGGCGCGTTCCTGCGGCTTGTTCGAGTTGATCTCCGGCAGGTACAGGCGACGACCGAAGAACGTTTCGACGTAGCCCTGATCGGCCGCCTGTGCGCGAGTGCGCTCCATGTACTCGCGTACGCCTGGATAACGGGCGAAGTAAGTATCGATGTAAGCCTTGGCGGTCTTGGTGTCGACGCCGATGTCCTTGCCGAGCTTCTGCGCGCCCATGCCATAGATCAGACCGAAGTTGATCGCCTTGGCGCTGCGGCGCTGGTCCGAGGTCACTTGCTCAAGCTCGACCTTGAACACTTCGGCGGCGGTCGCGGTGTGCACGTCGAGGTTGTTGCGGAAGGCGTTCATCAGGCCTTCGTCGCGGGACAGGTGCGCCATGATCCGCAACTCGATTTGCGAGTAGTCCGCCGCCAGCAGTTTGTAACCCTTCGGCGCGACGAACGCCTGACGAATGCGCCGGCCTTCGGCGGTGCGCACCGGGATGTTCTGCAGGTTCGGATCACTGGAGGACAAGCGACCGGTCGAAGCCACGGCTTGATGATAGGACGTGTGGATGCGCCCGGTGCGCGGGTTGATCTGCTCGGGCAGGCGATCGGTGTAAGTGCTTTTCAGCTTGCTCATCGAACGGTGCTCCATCAGCACTTTCGGCAAGCGGTGATCGTCTTCGGCGAGTTTCGCCAGCACTTCTTCAGCGGTGGACGGCTGGCCTTTGGCAGTTTTCTTCAGCACCGGCAGGCCAAGCTTTTCATAGAGGATCACGCCCAGTTGCTTGGGCGAGCCGAGGTTGAATTCCTCCCCGGCAATCTCGAAGGCCTCTCGCTCGAGCGCGACCATTTTGTTGCCCAGCTCGATGCTCTGGATCCCGAGCAGCTCGGCATCGACGAACGCGCCCTGGCGCTCGATGCGCGCCAGCACCGGTACCAGCGGGATTTCGATGTCGGTCAGCACGCTGGCCAGGCTCGGAATCGCGCTTAGCTTCTCGAACAGAGCCTGGTGCAGACGCAGGGTGATGTCGGCATCTTCGGCGGCGTAGGGACCGGCCTGTTCCAGGGCGATCTGGTCGAAGGTCAGTTGCTTGGCACCTTTGCCGGCGATGTCCTGAAAGCTCACCGTGGTGTGGTCGAGGTACTTCTGCGCGAGGCTGTCCATATCGTGACGGGTCGCGGTGGAGTTGAGCACGTACGACTCAAGCATGGTGTCGAAGGCGATGCCGCGCACGCTGATGCCTTCGTTCTGGTCGCCGCCGATGGCGCAGTTGGCCAGAATATTCATGTCGAACTTGGCGTGCTGGCCGACCTTGAGCTTGTTCGGGTCTTCCAGGATCGGCTTGAGTGCGCGCAGCACGGTGTCGCGATCCAGTTGCTCCGGTACGCCGATGTAGGAGTGGGTCAGCGGAATGTAGGCGGCTTCGTTGGCCTGTACGGCGAACGACAGACCGACCAGTTGTGCCCGCTGCGCGTCGATGCCGGTGGTTTCGGTGTCGAAAGCGATCAGCTTGGCGTTGCGCAGTTTTTCCAGCCAGACGTCAAAGCGGGCCTGATCGAGGATGGTTTCATACGCGGCTTCGACCGGAGCAGCGGCTGCCTCGGCGGGTGGGGCGCTGAACAGATCATGGGTGGGCGCAGGTTCGGCAACCGCACTCAGTTCCAGGCGTTTGGCATCGCGATCGAGGTCGTTGAGCCAGCTCTTGAATTCCAGCAGGGTGTAGAGCTCGTAGAGTCTGGCCGGGTCTTCCTGACCCATCTGCAGATCATCGAGGCCGATATCCAGCGGCACATCGATCTTGATGGTTGCCAGTTGATAGGAGAGGAAAGCCATTTCCTTGTGCTCTTCGAGCTTGGCCACCAGGGTTTTCGCCCCACGAATCGGCAGGGTCGGCACGATGTCGAGGTTGGCGTACAGCTCGGTCAGACCGCCGTTAACGCCGACCAGCAGCCCGGACGCCGTCTTCGGGCCGATGCCCGGCACGCCCGGAATGTTGTCGGAGGAATCGCCCATCAGCGCCAGATAATCGATGATCTGCTCCGGTGCGACGCCAAATTTCTCTTTGACGCCCTCCACATCCATCGAACTACCGGACATGGTATTGACCAAGGTAATGTGGCCGTCGACCAATTGCGCCATGTCCTTGTCACCGGTGGAGATGATCACCGGGCGGTCCGCCGCCGCGCTGCTGCGCGCCAGGGTGCCGATCACGTCGTCGGCCTCGACGCCGTCCACGCACAGCAGCGGGAAGCCGAGGGCGATCACGCTCTGGTGCAGCGGCTCGATCTGCACGCGCATGTCATCGGGCATGCTCGGGCGGTTGGCCTTGTATTCGGCGTACATCTCATCGCGAAATGTCCCGCCCTTGGCGTCGAACACCACGGCGAAGGGGCTGTCCGGGTACTGCTTGCGCAGACTCTTGAGCATGTTCAGCACGCCTTTGACCGCACCGGTCGGCAGGCCTTTGGACGTGGTCAGTGGTGGCAGTGCATGAAAGGCGCGGTACAGGTAAGACGAACCGTCCACCAGGACGAGGGGGGCTTGGCTCATGAGCAGGATCAACCTTTTCGGCGGGTCCGGGGCTAGAATAGCGGGACCGTTGACGACAAAGGGACAAGGTTATCATGCGTACGTTAAATCGCTTGCTGCTGGTCGGGTTGATCGCTGTCTCACCACTGGTCGCGATCGCGGCGGATGATGCGCCGGGCGGCGACCCCGATGTCACTATCCGCACGGAGGGCGACAAGACCATTCAGGAGTACCGTCAGAACGGTTTGCTGTATGCGATAAAGGTCACGCCAAAGAATGGGAAACCTTATTTTCTGGTGCGCGCCGACGGGACGGATGCCAATTTCATCCGCTCGGATCAGCCGGATATGCTGATCCCGTCATGGAAGATCTTCGAATGGAAGTAGGTTTTTAATTCACCCGGCGCCGCCGTTGCGGCGCCCGTACTGGCAGTTAAGACATGTCTGTGTTCACTCCCCTGGCTCGGCCCGAGCTGGAAACCTTTCTCGCCCCATACGGGCTTGGCCGCCTGCTTGATTTCCAGGGGATCGCCGCCGGCAGCGAAAACACCAACTTCTTTATCAGCCTGGAGCAGGGCGAATTCGTTCTGACCCTGGTCGAGCGCGGTCCGGTGCAGGAGATGCCGTTCTTCATCGACCTGCTCGACGTGCTGCACGAAGCCGACCTGCCGGTGCCGTATGCCCTGCGCACCAGTGACGGCGTGGCGTTGCGTGAACTCAAAGGCAAGCCAGCGCTGCTGCAACCGCGCCTGTCGGGCAAGCACATCAAGGTCGCCAATGCCCAGCATTGCGCCCAGGTCGGCGAATTGCAGGCACATCTGCACCTGGCGACCCAGGGCGAGCGCATGATCAAGCGCAAGACCGATCGCGGTCTGGACTGGATGCTGGAGGAGGGCGGCGAGTTGTTGTCCCACTTGAGCGAAGAGCCGCAGGCCTTGCTGCAAAAGGCGCTGGACGAAATCACCGCGCAGAAGGAAAGAATTCTCGCGCTGCCGCGGGCAAACATCCACGCCGATCTGTTCCGCGACAACGCGATGTTCGAAGGCACGCACCTGACCGGGTTGATCGACTTCTACAATGCCTGCTCGGGGCCGATGCTGTACGACGTGGCAATCGCGTTGAACGACTGGTGCTCGGATGAAGCGGGTGTGATCGATGGCCCGCGGGCCCGAGCGTTTCTCGGTGCCTACGCCGCGCTGCGCCCATTCACGGCGGCGGAAGCTGAACTGTGGCCGACGATGCTGCGCGTGGCTTGTGTGCGGTTCTGGCTGTCACGCTTGATCGCCGCCGAGCAGTTCGCCGGGCAGGACGTGTTGATTCACGATCCGCGGGAGTTCGAGCAGCGACTGGCACAGCGGCAGAAGGTCAGCACACCGTTGCCTTTCGCCCTTTAAAAGCATCGCGAGCAGGCTCACTCCTACAAGGGAATGCATTCCAAATGTAGGAGTGAGCCTGCTCGCGATTGAGGCGAAGCCGAATCAGCCCTAAAGCGATTCCAGGCATCCGGCCAGATCATCGCCGAGTTTTTCCAGCACCTGCTCATACCCCTGAGCCGTCGCCGGGGTGTACCCACCCAGCGCATCCAGCTCGGCCAGTTTCACCGGCAAACCGGCCACCAGCGTTTCCGCCAGACGCGGACGCAACGGTGGCTCGCTGAATACGCAAGTCTTGCCCACTTCCTGCAAGCGCTTGCGCATCGCCGCCACATGCTGAGCGCCTGGCTGCACTTCAGCCGCGACGGCGAACACCCCGGCGTGCTTCAAGCCGTAAGCGTCTTCGAAATAATCAAACGCCTCGTGAAAGACGAAGTACGGCTTGCCTTCGACATTGGCCAGACGCTTCTTCAAGCGCTGATCCAGCGCACCCAGACGTTCATCGAAGGCTTTGGCGTTGCTCTGATAACGCTGGGCATTGGCCGGGTCGGCGGCGCTGAGATCGGCGGCCATTTTGTCGGCGATCACCCGGGCGTTGATCGGTGACAGCCATAAGTGCGCGTCCAGCGAGCCGGGGCGATGGTCGTGGTCATGCTCATCGGCCTCTTCGGCGTGGGAATGGTTGTCTGCGCCGAAATGGCGCAATTTCAGCCCCGGCAGATCCTGCACCGCGACACTCGGCAGGCTGCGACCGCTGAGCACCCGCGGCAGGAAGCCTTCCATGTCCGGGCCGATCCAGTAAAGCAGATCGACCGACTGCACCTTCCGTACGTCGGAGGGGCGCAGGGCGTAATTGTGCGGCGAGGCACCCGGTGGCAACAGCACCTCGGGAGTCGCCACGCCGTCCTGCACGGCAGCGGCAATCAACTGCAACGGTTTGATGCTGGTGAGCACTTTGACCTCGGCCTGAGCCGTACCGGTCAGCAGAAAAACGGCAACAAAGGCCACAAAAACAGAAAAAAGTCGGGACACGATGACCACTCAAGGAAGCGAGAACGGGTAACATAATAACGTCTCCAGCAAATCTCGTCGCCGCTCATGCCTATTACACCGATTGCCAGCCGTCCCCACGATCACTCCCATTGCGTGCACAGCGCTTTGTCCGAGGCCGATACCTTGTGCGCGCAGAAAGGTTTGCGTCTGACCGCTCTGCGCCGCCGCGTGCTGGAATTGGTCTGGCAGAGCCACAAGCCACTGGGTGCCTACGACATCCTCGCCGTGCTCAGCGAGCAGGACGGCCGCCGGGCCGCGCCGCCGACCGTGTACCGCGCGCTGGATTTCCTCCTGGAAAACGGCCTGGTTCATCGCATCTCGTCGCTCAACGCCTTTGTCGGCTGCGTGCATCCGGAGCATGCGCATCAGGGTCAGTTCCTGATCTGCCGCGACTGTCACGCCGCTATCGAACTTGAGCAAAAAGTGATCAGCGACGCAATCATCAGCAGCGCCAAAGACGTCGGCTTCATCGTCGAAGCGCAGACGGTCGAAGTGGTCGGCCTGTGCGCCGGTTGCCAGGGGGCCTGATGAGCAATGCGCTGATCCGTCTGGAGCAGGTCGCCGTCACGTTTGCCGGGCAGACTGTGCTGGACAACATCGAGCTGAGCGTCGAGCCGGGGCAGATCGTCACCCTGATCGGTCCCAACGGTGCCGGCAAGACCACGCTGGTGCGCGCCGTGCTCGGGCTGTTGAAGCCGAACAGCGGCAGCGTCTGGCGCAAGCCGAAACTGCGCGTCGGCTACATGCCGCAGAAGCTGCACGTCGATCCGACGCTGCCGCTGTCAGTCCTGCGGTTTCTGCGCCTGGTACCCGGTGTGGATCGCCCGCGTGCCTTGGCGGCATTGAAGGAAGTCGGCGCCGAACACGTGATCGACAGCCCGGTGCAGAGTGTTTCCGGCGGCGAAATGCAGCGCGTGCTGCTGGCTCGGGCCCTGCTGCGTGAGCCTGAGCTGCTGGTGCTCGACGAACCGGTGCAGGGCGTCGACGTGGCTGGGCAGGCCGAGCTCTACAGCCTGATCACCCGTCTGCGCGACCGCCACGGTTGCGGCGTGCTGATGGTGTCCCACGATTTGCATCTGGTGATGAGCACCACCGATCAGGTGGTCTGCCTCAACCGCCACGTCTGCTGCTCTGGGCATCCCGAGCAGGTCAGCGGTGATCCGGCATTCGTCGAGCTGTTCGGCAAGAATGCGCCGAGCCTGGCGATCTATCACCACCATCACGACCACGCCCACGACCTGCACGGTTCGGTGGTCAAAGGCCCGCTGGGCGGGCAACCTCATGTTCATGGAGACGGCTGCAAGCATGGCTGATTTTCTCTTGTATGCCCTGCTTGCAGGTCTGGCGCTGGCGCTGGTGGCCGGGCCGCTTGGCTCGTTTGTGGTGTGGCGGCGCATGGCCTATTTCGGCGACACCCTGTCCCACGCCGCGCTGCTCGGCGTGGCACTGGGCTTTCTGCTGGATGTCAGCCCGACTGTAGCGGTGACGGTCGGGTGCCTGCTGCTGGCGGTGCTGCTGGTGACCCTGCAACAGCGCCAGCCACTGGCGTCTGACACGCTGTTGGGAATTCTTGCACCGAGCACGCTCTCTCTCGGCCTGGTGGTACTAAGCTTCATGCATGAAGTGCGGATCGACCTGATGGCCTATCTGTTTGGCGATCTGCTGGCGATCAGTCCGAGCGACCTGGCGTGGATCCTCGGCGGCACCGCGGCGGTGCTGGTGTTGCTGGTGACGCTGTGGCGGCCGCTGCTGGCGGTCACCGTGCACGAAGAACTGGCGCGGGTCGAGGGCCTGCCGGTGGCCGGTCTGCGCTTGGCACTGATGTTGTTGATCGCGGTGGTGATCGCAGTGGCGATGAAAATCGTCGGGGTATTGTTGATCACTTCGCTGCTGATCATTCCGGCCGCTGCGGCACAGCGTCACGCCCGTTCGCCGGAGCAGATGGCCCTGGGCGCGAGCCTGCTGGGCATGCTCGCGGTGTGCGGCGGGCTGGCGTTGTCATGGTTCAAGGACACCCCGGCGGGGCCGTCGATCGTGGTGACGGCGGCCGCGCTGTTTCTGTTGAGTTTTGTTCTGCCCCGTCGTGGGGTGTAGACTTGGCCGCTTTTTGCGCAATTAGAGAGTCGCAGGAATGAAGCCGTTCGCCTCCCGTTATCTGCTCCTTGTCGCATTTTCAGTGCTGCTGGGCGCCTGCCAAAGCACGCCGCCGGTGGCTGAAGTCCCGGATGCGCGGGCTACGGCCATCGCACAGCTGGAGCAAAGCCTGGCCAGCAGCGAACTGGCCACCGCCGAAGACCAGTTGGCCGCGTTGCAGGCCGAAACCCCTAACGATCAATCCCTCGAGCAGTATCAGCGGCAGTTGGCGGAGGCGTACCTGCGCCGCAGCCAGATCGTCCTGCAGAAAGGTGATGTCAACGCTGCCGCCACTGCATTGAGCCGTGCCCGCGCCTTGATGCCCAAGGCCCCCGCGCTGACTGGCGGTGTCAACGGCGCGATCACTGAAGCGCGCAAGGCCGAGCTGGAAAAGGCTGAAGCCGCGCTGCTGGCTGCCGAGGCCCGGCCGAAAGCCAAGGTCATCGACCCCACTGCCGAGAGCACCACGGTTGCGCTGAACATTGGTGATATTCACAAGCTGCAACGCCAACTCGATGCGATTGCCGCCGATGTGGTGAATTATGAGTGCGCCGTCAGCATCCAGGCCCCACGCACCGCGGATTATCCGTGGCTGGCGACCTTGCTGACCAAGCGAGTGAAGAAGCTCGATCCTGACTTTGATTTGCAGATCGAGAAGCAGATTTTGCGCACGGTGCCGGCGCAGATGGTGTTGAGCCCGCGTAAACCCTAAAAAAGCTTCGCGAGCAGGCTCGCTCCCACAGGTGCAACAGCGTACCTGTGGGAGCGATCCTGCTCGCGAAAGCGTCCTCTCAGCCAATAAAGATCTTAAGCCGGAATCGCCTTGGCCTTAGGCTCCCGCGCCCAGACCCGATGCTCGCCAATCGCGGCGAAGAACGGCTTGGTCAACGCGCCGACATCAGCGCCCTGCAACAACCCCGCATCCGCATCCAGCTTCAACAAGTCCTGCAATTGCTTGGCCTCGCCGTGCAGTGCGATCGCCTTCAGGTGCTTGTACGCTTCGAGCAGGTAATGCAGCGCCACACCGTCACCGCTCAACGCGGTAATCGACGCTGCGCCACCCGGTACGAACACCGCATCGAACGCAATTGAAGGCATGCCTTCCATCGACGCATCCACCGGCAATGCCTTGCCGTCAGCGGTCTTCACTGGCGCCGAGGTCGGGCCAAGTAGTTTCGCGTGGGCGCCTTCGGCTTCAAGTGCTTTCTTCATCGCATCGATGGCCGCAGCGTCAACACCGTTGGCAGCAAGGATCGCCACTTTGCGCGTCTTGATATTGCCGGGCAGCAGGTTGGCCTGGCTCAGCGCTGGCGACTGCTCAAGCGAGGTCTTGCGCACTTCGACCGTGCCTTTGGCTGGCGCCGGCAAACCGAGGTTCTCCGCCACGCGTTTGGCCAGGGTCAGGTCGATATTGGCGAGGATCTCGTTCACTTCACGTGCACGGATGAACTCACGCTCGACCTTGCCCAGTTCGAAGCTGTACGCGGCGATGATGTGCTCTTTCTCATGGTCGCTCATGCTGTTGAAGAACAGCCGCGCCTGAGAGAAGTGATCGCTGAACGACTCACTACGCTGACGGATCTTCGCGGCGTCGATGCGCTCTGGATAGCTCTCGAAACCACCGTCCTGTGCCGCCGGCGGGGTCTCTTTCGGCCAGCCGCCGTCGATCGAGTTCGGCTCGTAGGAAGCGCGGCCCTTGTCGATAGTGGTGCGGTGTTGCGCGTCGCGCTGGCCGTTGTGGAACGGCGCGACCGGACGGTTGATCGGCAGCTCATGGAAGTTCGGCCCGCCGAGCCGGCTGATCTGCGTATCGGTGTAGGAAAACAGCCGACCTTGCAGCAGCGGGTCATTGGAGAAGTCGATACCCGGCACGATGTGGCCCGGGCAGAAGGCGACCTGTTCGGTTTCCGCGAAGAAGTTGTCCGGGTTGCGATTCAGGGTCATTTTGCCCAGCGGGGTGATCGGCACGATTTCTTCGGGAATGATCTTGGTCGGGTCGAGGATGTCGAAGTCGAAGTCGTGTTCATTCTCTTCTTCGACGATCTGCACGCCCAGTTCCCATTCCGGGTAGTCACCCATCTCGATCGCTTCCCACAGGTCGCGACGGTGGTAGTCGGTATCTTTCCCGGCGAGCTTCTGCGCCTCGTCCCACACCAGCGAACAGGTGCCGGCGGTTGGGCGCCAGTGGAATTTGACGAAGCGCGACTTACCCTCGGCATTGATCAGGCGGAAGGTGTGCACGCCGAAACCCTGCATGCTGCGCAGGCTTTTCGGGATGGCCCGGTCGGACATTGCCCAGATCACCATGTGCGCAGATTCCGGCACCAGCGAAACGAAGTCCCAGAACGTGTCGTGAGCCGAGCCGCCGGTGGGGATTTCATTGTGCGGCTCGGGTTTCACCGCGTGCACGAAATCAGGAAACTTGATCGCGTCCTGAATGAAGAACACTGGCATGTTGTTGCCGACCAGATCGAAGTTGCCTTCGTCGGTGAAGAATTTCACTGCAAAGCCGCGCACGTCTCGCACGGTATCGCCGGAACCCCGTGGCCCCTGCACCGTGGAAAAGCGCACGAACACTGGCGTCTTCTTGCCCGGATCCTGTAGGAAACCAGCCTTGGTCAGCGCTGCATGGTTCTCGTAGGTCTGAAAGAAACCGTGGGCGCCGGTACCGCGTGCGTGGACGATGCGCTCCGGAATCCGCTCATGGTCAAAGTGCGTGATCTTTTCACGCATGATGAAATCTTCCAGCAGCGACGGCCCGCGCGGCCCGGCTTTGAGGGTGTTCTGGTTGTCCGCGATCTTCACGCCCTGATTGGTGCGCAGGGCCTGACCGGTGGCGTCTGAACGGAACTCTTCCAGGCTGTCGAGCTTGGCGTTGGTGTTGGCGCGATCCGGGGTATCGGTC
The DNA here is from genome assembly GCF_003105095.1 of Pseudomonas sp. NDM. Classification (NCBI taxonomy): domain Bacteria; kingdom Pseudomonadati; phylum Pseudomonadota; class Gammaproteobacteria; order Pseudomonadales; family Pseudomonadaceae; genus Pseudomonas; species Pseudomonas sp. NDM. The sequence continues at coordinate 26,875 of NZ_QETJ01000013.1, forward strand.
CCGGCCATTTCGCTTTTATCGGGTGCAGGCTTTTTGATGCTCATCAGACGTAAACTCCTCGTTTGGCCCCGGATGCCTTCCGCAGACCCTTGAGTGATTCCCGGGCACGGCACCCAGGGTTTCAAGTCGCTTAAGTAGTGACTGATGAGCGTTTCAGCCGTTCCGTTTATCTGACCTTTGATCGCGTTATTGCCAAATCGAAGGATAATTGCGAAATAAATGCTAAGAACCTCTATACGGACAGGCTAAAATGCGCGCCCGGCTAACCGCTGATCCTTTTCCAACGCGCCCCACAAGGTTCGCTACGTGATCGAGTTTCAAAACGTCCACAAGACTTACCGCGTCGCCGGTAAGGATATTCCCGCGCTGCACCCGACCAGTCTCGCCATCGAGAACGGCCAGGTGTTCGGCCTGATTGGCCATTCCGGTGCGGGCAAAAGTACCCTGCTGCGTCTGATCAATCGCCTGGAAGATTCCAGTGGCGGCAAGATCATCGTCGACGGCGAAGAAGTCACTGCACTGGACGCCAATGGCTTGCGCCGTTTCCGTCAGCAGGTCGGGATGATCTTCCAGCACTTCAACCTGCTCGCCTCCAAGACAGTCGCCGACAACGTTGCCTTGCCGCTGACCCTGGCCGGTGAGCTGTCGAGCAGTGAAATCAACCAACGCGTCGCCGAGTTGCTGGCGCGGGTCGGTCTGTCCGACCACGCGAAGAAGTACCCGGCGCAATTGTCCGGCGGCCAGAAACAGCGCGTCGGCATCGCCCGTGCGCTGGCGACCAAACCGAAGATCCTGCTGTGCGACGAGGCCACCAGCGCCCTCGACCCGCAGACCACCGCGTCGGTCCTGCAGCTGCTGGCGGAAATCAACCGCGAACTGAAACTGACCATCGTCCTGATCACCCACGAGATGGACGTGATCCGTCGCGTCTGCGACCAGGTCGCGGTGATGGACGCCGGCGTGATCGTCGAGCAGGGGCCGGTGGCCGATGTGTTCCTGCATCCGCAGCATCCGACCACCAAGCGTTTCGTCCAGGAAAGCGAGCAGATCGACGAGAGCGAACAGCGCGACGATTTCGCCCATGTACCCGGGCGCATCGTGCGCCTGACCTTCCAGGGCGAAGCGACCTACGCGCCGCTGCTCGGCACCGTCGCCCGGGAAACCGGCGTTGACTACAGCATCCTTGCCGGTCGCATCGACCGAATCAAAGACATTCCGTACGGGCAACTGACCCTCGCTGTCACCGGTGGCGACATGGAGGCGGCGTTTGCCCGCTTCACCGCCGCTGACGTTCACATGGAGGTGTTGCGCTAATGGCTGATCTGATGAGTTTCTTCGCCAATATCGACTGGTACGAAATCTGGCTGGCGACTGGCGACACCATGCTGATGCTCGGCGGTTCGCTGCTGTTCACCGTGCTGCTCGGCCTGCCGCTGGGCGTGCTGCTGTTTCTCTGCAGCCCGCGTCAGTTGCTGGAGAACCGTGGCCTCTACGCCGTGCTGTCGCTGGTGGTGAACATTTTGCGTTCGCTGCCGTTCATCATCCTGCTGATCGTGATGATCCCGTTCACCGTGCTGATTACCGGCACCTCGCTGGGCGTGGCCGGGGCGATTCCGCCGCTGGTGGTCGGCGCCACGCCGTTCTTCGCGCGTCTGGTGGAAACCGCGCTGCGCGAAGTCGACCGCGGCATCATCGAAGCGACCCAGTCGATGGGCGCGACCACGCGGCAGATCATCATGAACGCCTTGTTGCCGGAAGCCCGTCCGGGCATCTTCGCAGCGATTACGGTGACAGCGATTACACTGGTGTCCTACACGGCGATGGCCGGTGTGGTTGGCGCTGGTGGTCTGGGTGACCTGGCGATCCGTTTCGGCTACCAGCGTTTCCAGACCGACGTGATGATCGTCACCGTGGTGCTGCTGCTGATTCTGGTGCAGGTGCTGCAAATGGTCGGCGACCGTCTGGTCGTGCATTTCTCGCGCAAATAACTGGTTTCGATCATCTAGAGAGGCGCTGGCCAAGATGGCGGGCGCCCTGAACAGGAGTTAGCTGAATGAAAAAACTGATCGCTGCTTTCGCTGCCGTTGCTGCGTTCTCGGCCCACGCCGAAACCCTGACCGTCGCCGCCACCCCGGTGCCGCACGCGGAAATCCTTGAGTTCGTGAAGCCGGCCCTGGCCAAAGAAGGCGTGGATCTTAAGGTCAAGGTCTTCACCGACTACATTCAGCCGAACGTACAGGTTGCGGAAAAGCGCCTCGACGCCAACTTCTTCCAGCACCAGCCGTACCTTGATGAGTTCAACAAGGCCAAGGGCACTGATCTGGTCGCTGTGACCGGCGTGCACCTGGAACCGCTGGGTGCGTACTCGAGCAAGCTTAAAAAAATCGAAGAGCTGCCTAGCGGTGCGAACGTGGTAATCCCGAACGACGCCACCAACGGCGGCCGTGCACTGATGCTGCTGGCCAAGGCGGGCGTGATCACCCTGAAGGACCCGACCAATATCCTGTCGACCCTCAAGGACATCGCGACGAACCCGAAAGACCTGAAATTCCGTGAACTGGAAGCCGCAACCATTCCGCGTGTGCTGACCCAGGTCGATCTGGCACTGATCAACACCAACTATGCGCTGGAAGCCAAGCTCGACCCGTCCAAGGATGCGCTGGTGATCGAAGGCAACGACTCGCCGTACGTAAACATCCTCGTGTCCCGCCCGGACAACAAGGACAGCGACGCGATGAAGAAACTGGCTGCAGCCCTGCACAGCCCGGAAGTGAAGCAGTTCATTACCGAGAAGTACAAAGGCGCGGTATTGCCGGCGTTCTGATTTGGGTTGCTGCAATGAAAAAGGGGCGCATTTATATGCGCCCCTTTTTTTGTCTGATGCTTGGCTTTAGAGCTGTTGTGAAGCGACCCCTCACCCCAGCCCTCTCCCGGAGGGAGAGGGGGCCGACCGAGATGTCTTGCGCTATGCATCGACCTGAAAGATCGAGTCGATTATGGATTCGGCACAGCACATCGACCTGACCGATCTTGGCGATTATGGATTCAAAGCAGGACGTTCAATTCGGTGTGGCTCCCCAATATCCCCCAATCAGTCCCCTCTCCCTCTGGGAGAGGGCTAGGGTGAGGGGCTTTTCGCTCTTCAGCTTTTATTTGCGGTTAAGCATCACCGGAAGTTGCGCAACCAGTTTGGCGTTATTCAACGGTGCCCGAATAAACCCACGCTGCGTCCCGTCCGGCCCGATCACCGCCAGATTGCCGCTATGATCGACGGTGTAATTCGGCTTACTGGTATCCGCCGGAATAAACGGAATACTCACCGCGTTCGCGACCTTCTGCAGCTCTTCAATCGAGGTCGGTGTCAGGCCGACAAACTGCGGATCAAAATAGCCCAGATACTGCTTCAACTGCTTCGGGTTATCGCGGTTGGGGTCAACGCTGACCAGCACGATCTGCAACTTGTCCACAGCGTCTTTCGGCAATTCGCTCTTGATCTGTCGCAGTTGTGCCAGCGTGGTCGGGCAGATGTCCGGGCAGAAGGTGTAGCCGAAGAACAACAGGCTCCACTTGCCTTTCAGCTCATCGATCGCAACCGGTTTGCCGTCCTGATCGGTCATGGTCACGTCCGGCAGGTTGCGGCTCTGCGGCAGCAGGATGATCCCGGCGTCGATCAGTGCCGTGGGGTCGCCCTGGCCTTTGCCGCTCAGCACCTTGTTGACGGTAAGCCCGAGGATCAACGCGATCACGGCGACGAGGATGAAGACGGTTTTCTGGGTTCGGGTCATAGGTTCAACAGTAAGTAGTGGTCTACGAGCAGGGCGATGAACAACAGGAACAAGTACCAGATAGAGTACTTGAAGGTGTTGATCGCCGCGTGCGGTCGACTGCCACGGTACAGCACCACGGCCCATTGCAGAAACCTCGCGCCCAGGGCCAGCGCGCAGATCAGGTAGAGCCCGCCGCTCATGTGAATCACGTAGGGCAGCAGACTCACCGCCAGCAGCGCAAAGGTGTACAGCAGAATGTGCACTTTGGTGTAGTGCTCGCCGTGAGTGACCGGCAGCATCGGAATATCCGCCTTGGCATATTCTTCCTTGCGATGAATCGCCAGCGCCCAGAAATGCGGCGGGGTCCAGGCGAAGATGATCAGCACCAGCAACAGCGGTTCGGCGCTGACATGGCCGGTGGCGGCGGTCCAACCGAGCAGCGGTGGGGCTGCGCCCGCGAGGCCGCCGATGACGATGTTCTGCGGCGTCGCACGTTTGAGAAAACCGGTGTAGACCACCGCGTAACCGAGCAGCGATGCGAGGGTCAGCCACGCGGTCAGCTGATTGGTGAAGGTCAGCAGCAGCGCCTGTCCGAGCAACGCTAGCACCAGGGCGAAGGTCAGCGCCGCCGCCGGTGAAACCCGGCCTTCGGCCAGCGGACGTTTGTGCGTGCGCGCCATTACCGCATCGATGCGCCGATCGACCACATGATTGACCGCCGCCGCACCACCGGCACACAAGGCGATGCCCAGATTGCCAAACACCAGCACTGTCCACGGTACGCCCGCGCGGGTGGCGAGGAACATGCCGACCAGCGAGGTGATCAGCATCAGCACCACGACTTTCGGTTTGGTCAGCTCCAGATAATCGCGCCACAGCGCTTGCGCCGGACGCTCGCCGATCAGACTCGCCATGGAGTTTCTCCTTTCAATGCGATGGGCGCGACGGCGGGTTTGTGCGCACTGAAGCGCCAGCGCGCGAGTACCGGTTGGGTCACCCGCAACAGGCTGGTGCGCGCGTGATAATTGACCAGCACCAAGGTTAGCAACAGCGCGGCCCCGCCGGCGTTATGGGCGACGGCCACCGGCAGCGGCAGATGGAACAGCACATTGCTGATGCCGAGGGTGATCTGCGCGGCGAGGGCGATCAGCACCAGCCCGGCCAGGCGCGTCATGCCGACCATCTTCAATTGCCAGGCCAGACCGAGCAGCACGACCGTCACCAGCAGAGCGCCGATGCGGTGGGTCAGGTGAATCGCCGTGCGCGCGTCGCTATCCAGTTGGCCGCCGAGATAATTCGGACCGATGTGCTGGGTCAGGTGAAAACCGTTGGCGAAATCCGCCGGCGGCAGCCATTGGCCATGGCAGGTGGGGAAGTCGATGCACGCCACCGCTGCGTAATTGGAGCTGACCCAGCCGCCCAACGCGATCTGGCCGATCACCAGCAACAGACCCGCCGTCGCCCAATATTGCAGGCGCTTGGGCACGGTCAGCGCTGGCAGCACGCCGGACAACCTCAGCGTCAACAGAAACAGCAGACTCAACGTGGCGAAACCGCCGAGCAAATGCCCGGTGACCACTTGCGGCCAGAGCTTGAGCGTCACCGTCCACATGCCGAACGCCGCCTGGGCGATGACGACTGCCAGCAGAAACAGCGGCAACTTTACCGGTTGCCCCGGATCGCGACGATTGACCCACGCGCGCCCGGCCAGCACTGAAATGAGCAAACCGAGGGTGCCGGCGAAGTAGCGGTGGATCATCTCGTTCCAGCCCTTGTGCGCCTCCACCGGCGCATCAGGGAAATGCAGTTCGGCATGGGCCAGTTGCGCCTCGCTTTTCGGCACGCTGATAAACCCGTAGCAGCCCGGCCAGTCCGGGCAGCCGAGGCCGGCGTGGGTCAGGCGGGTGTAGGCACCGAGCAGCACCACAACCAGTGCCAGCAGGGTGGCAAACAGCGCGAGGCGAAATCCAGGTTTGGCCATGACGATGCCCTTATCCGATGTTCGACAGTTTCAGCAGATGACGCAGGTCGTTGAGCAGATCCTTGCCCTTCACATTCGGCTCGTAACGCAATACCAGATTGCCGTGGGGGTCGACGATCCACAGCTGCGGCACGGCTTTGTCGCCGGTGGTCCTGGCAAACACCCCGGCATCCAGTGGGTAACGCTGCAGTTGCGGGTATTCACGGTCGAGCTTGGCGGCGTAGTCGGTGCTCAAAGGTTGCGCGGCGGCGAGGGCGTGGCTGGCGCGCCCGGCTTCGCGGCCGAGGCTGATCTGGATCTGCCGCGCCAGATACACCAGTTGCTGGCAATCGACAGCGCAGTCCTTCGGCGCCGTGACCAGAATCTGCCAGCGCTGCTCATCGGCCTGCACGCCAAGGTCGGCGCGGGTCTGGCCGTTGCCGATCAGTTCGCCGTGGTAGCTGCGCCCTTCCGGCACCCAGAACTGCAATTTGTACATGCCGGTGGCGAGGAGCATCGGCCCGACCACACCGAGCACAATCAACAGCAACTGAATGCGCCCGCGCCGGCGGCTGGGGGCAGGTTTGGCCTCAGACATGCTGAGTGGATTCATGGCGCTTCCCATGGCGTTTCTCCTTTGCGTTGTGCCAGCCCAAATAGAGATAGAGACCGAGCAACGCCGTGGCCATGGCGAACCATTGCACGGCATAGCCGAGGTGTTTTTCCGGGCCCATCGCGACCACCGGCCAGTCCGTTTGATAGCTGGCCGGGCCGGGTTCGGCGCGCAGCTCAAAGGCGAAACCGTCGCGCTCCAGGGTCTGCCACAATTTGCTCGGCTCGACGGCGGTGATGGTTTGCGGCCAGACACTGCTGACCGGGTCGGCGTGCAACTGAAACGTCGCGCCGGGGGCGACGTACACCCAGGCATCGAGCGTCAGCGTCTCGGCGGGTGTCGTGAATTGCGGCGGCACACGCCGGTCGGGCCAAGGCAACCAGCCGCGATTGACCAGCAGCCACAGACCGCTGCGTTGATCCTGAAACGGTTGCAGCAATTCAACGCCGACCTTGCCGCCACGCTGGCGGTTGTCGAGCAACAGGGTATGGGCGGGGTCGAACTGACCGTGCAGGCGCACGCGGCGATAAGCCGGGTCGGCGCTGCCGAGCAATTCACTGCTGGCCATCGGTTCGCCTACCCGACGTTCGGCGTAACTGGCGAGCAGCGCAGTTTTCTCCGCGCCCCGGCCCAGTTGCCAGAAGCCCAGCGCAACCATCAGCGGCAGCAACAGTGCCACCACGACAGTGGGAATCACGCCCGGGCGAAAGCGCTTCATGGCCGCGCCATAAAGTCAGTCACCGCGATCGCTATACTCAAGTGCATCGCCTGTCCCCCGGAGTCTTGCCATGTTCAAAGCAGCGATCGTCCTGATGCTGATTGCCACGGTCGTCAGCCTGTTCAGCGGCCTGTTTTTCCTGGTCAAGGACGACAGCAGCTCCAATCGCCTGGTCATCGCCCTGAGTGTTCGGGTGGCCCTGGCCGTCGTCACCGTCGGCCTGATGGCCTGGGGTTTCTACAGCGGCCAGTTGGTGTCCCATGCGCCGTGGTAGCTGCAAGCGGCAAGCGGCAAGCTACAAGTTGGAAGCCATCCCGCTTTGACTTGAAGCTTGCAGCTCGCCACTTGCAGCTGCTGTCAAAGCACATAAACGAAGAAGAACAAGCCGATCCAGACCACGTCGACGAAGTGCCAATACCAGCTCGCCGCTTCAAAGCCGAACTGGTGCTCGTTGTCGAAATGGCCCTTCATGATCCGCATCAGCATCACGAACAGGATGATCGTGCCGATGGTCACGTGGGCGCCGTGGAACCCGGTGAGCATGAAGAACGTCGCGCCGTAGATGCCGGAGCCGAGGGTCAGCCCCAGCTCCTTGTAGGCGTGGATGTATTCCTCGGCCTGGAAACCGAGGAACGCGATGCCCAGCAGCACGGTAATCGCCAGCCACAGTTTCAGCGCGCCGCGATGGCCTTTCTTCAGCGCATGGTGGGCGATGGTGATGGTCACGCTGGAGCTGACCAGCAGGATCGTGTTGAGCAGCGGCAGGCCCCACGGGCTGATGACGTCCTTGGGCGGCGGGAACAGTTTCGGGTCTGGCGTGTGCAGCAGCGGCCAGACGAATTCGAAGTTCGGCCAGAGCATGTGCGCGATGCCTTTCGGTCCTTCACCGCCCAGCGCCGGCCCGGATACGTGGCGCACGTAGAACAGCGCGCCGAAGAAGGCGACGAAGAACATCACTTCGGAAAAGATGAACCAGCTCATGCCCCAGCGGAACGAGCGATCCAGTTGCGGGCTGTACAACCCTGCGCGACTTTCCTTGATCACCGCACCGAACCAGCCGAACAGCATGTACGCCAGCAGCAGGCCGCCGACGAAAAAGATCAGCGGGCCGTGGGATTCCGGACGCGCGGCCTTCAGATCGTTGAACCAGGTGGCGAGGCCGTACACGGTGACGAACATCCCGACCGTGGCGACGATCGGCCATTTGCTCTGGGCCGGGACGTAATAATGCTCACGAGTTGCCATTTATTGTTCTCCTTATCGGGCACGCTCAACCGCCAGTGTTAACAGCCACCGGAGGATGTCGGGCGGTGATATCGAACAGCGTGTAGGACAGCGTCAGGTGCTTCACTTCCTTGGGCATGTCGCGGTCAACGATGAAACGCACGGGCATCTCGATCTGTTCACCGGGCTGCAGCACCTGCTGGGTAAAACAAAAGCATTCGGTCTTGTGGAAAAACGCCGCCGCATTGCTCGGCGCGATGCTGGGCACCGCTTGCGCACTCATCGGTTTGTCGGTGGGATTGCGCGCGATGAATACCATCTCGTTGACCGCGCCGGGGTTGGCCGTAAGCTCGTCATGTTTTGGGTAAAAGTCCCAGGGCATGTCGGCGGTGTTGGTCGACAGGAACTGCACACGGACCTGGCGCGAGGTGTCGACCACTTGCTCGCCTTCGTACTGACCGCCGGTCTTGCCGTTGATGCCGAAGGCTTTGCACATCACGTCGTAGATCGGCACCAGCGCGAAACCGAAGACGAACATCGCCACTACCACCAGCAGCAGGCGAGTGACGAGTTTCTTCAGCGAGATCGAGTCAGCCATGGTTCATGCCTCCTCCGAAACTGCGAGCAAGCTTTTGTGGCGAGGGAGCTTGCTCCCGCTTGGGTGCGCAGCGCCCACAGAATCTTTGGGGCTGCTGCGCAACCCAGCGGGAGCAAGCTCCCTCGCCACAGGGGATGTGGTAGCAGAAGAGCGTTTCATTTCACTTCCGGCGGTGTGGTGAAGGTGTGATACGGCGCCGGTGACGGCACGCTCCACTCCAGCCCTTCGGCGCCATCCCACGGTTTGGCCGGGGCCGGTTCGCCGCCACGGATGGTCTTGATGACGATGAACAGGAAAAAGATCTGCGTGGCGCCGAACATGAACGCGCCGATCGACGAGACCATGTTGAAGTCGGCGAACTGCAGGTTGTAGTCCGGAATCCGTCGCGGCATCCCGGCCAGCCCGACGAAGTGCATCGGGAAGAAGGTCAGGTTCATGCCGACGAACGACAGCCAGAAATGCAGCTTGCCGAGGGTTTCGTCGTACATGTGCCCGGTCCATTTCGGCAGCCAGTAATAGGCCGAGGCGAAGATGCCGAAGATCGCCCCGGGCACCAGCACATAGTGGAAGTGCGCGACCACGAAGTAGGTGTCCTGATACTGGAAGTCCGCCGGGGCGATCGCCAGCATCAGCCCGGAGAAACCGCCGATCGAGAACAGGATGACGAACGCCACGGCAAACAGCATCGGTGTCTCGAAGGTCATCGAGCCTTGCCACATGGTGCTCGCCCAGTTGAAGACTTTCACCCCGGTCGGCACGGCGATCAGCATGGTCGCGTACATGAAGAACAACTCGCCCACCAGCGGAATGCCGACCACGAACATGTGGTGCGCCCAGACGATGAACGAAAGGAACGCGATGCTCGCCGTGGCGTAGACCATCGAGGTGTAGCCGAACAGCGGCTTGCGCGCGAAGGTCGGGATGATCTGGCTGACCGCGCCGAACGCCGGCAGGATCATGATGTACACCTCGGGGTGGCCGAAGAACCAGAACACATGCTGGAACAGCACCGGGTCACCACCGCCGGCAGCGCTGAAGAAACTGGTGCCGAAGTGGATGTCCATGAGCATCATCGTCACGCACCCGGCGAGCACCGGCATCACTGCGATCAGCAGGAACGCGGTGATCAGCCAGGTCCAGACGAACAGCGGCATTTTCATCAGGGTCATGCCGGGTGCGCGCAGGTTGAGGATGGTTGCGACCACGTTGATCGCGCCCATGATCGAACTGATCCCCATCAAGTGGATGGCGAAGATGAAGAACGTCACGCTTTCCGGCGCATAGGTCGTCGACAGCGGCGCGTAAAAGGTCCAGCCGAAATTCGGCCCGCCACCGGGGGTAAACAGCGTCGAGACCAGCAGCAGGAATGCTGCCGGCAACAGCCAGAAGCTGAAGTTGTTCATCCGCGGCAGGGCCATGTCCGGCGCGCCGACCATCAGCGGGATCATCCAGTTGGCGAGGCCGACGAACGCCGGCATCACCGCACCGAACACCATGACCAGGCCGTGCATGGTGGTCATCTGGTTGAAGAATTCCGGCTGCACGATCTGCAGGCCGGGCTGGAACAACTCGGCGCGAATGACCATGGCGAACGAGCCGCCGAGCAGGAACATGCAGAAGGCAAACCACAGGTACAGCGTGCCGATGTCCTTGTGGTTGGTGGTCAGCACCCAGCGCATCAGGCCTTTGGCGGGGCCGTGGGCGTGGTCGGCGTGACCGTGGTCATCGATGACAGCGCTCATGGCCGGTCTCCTTCACGAAAGTGCACGGGGCAGGCCGGGACGTGCTGCCCCGACCGGTTCACTGAGTACGCAATTGACCGGCTCATTTGCTTTCCGCCTGTTTCAGCTCCAGCACTTCTTTTGGCGTGACCATGTCGCCCTTATTGTTGCCCCAGGCGTTACGTTCATAGGTCACGACCGCTGCGATATCGACTTCCGACAGCTGTTTGCCGAACGCCGCCATGGCGGTGCCGGGTTTGCCGTGGAAGACAATGCCCAGGTGATCCTTGATCGGCCCGGTGGCGATTTTCGAGCCCTTGAGCGCCGGGAACATCGGCGGCAGACCCTGGCCTTCAGCCTGGTGACAGGCCACGCAAGTGGTGTGGTAGACCTTGTCGCCGCGCTCCTTGAGCTCGTCGAGGGTCCACTCCTTGCTGGTCAGTTCTTTGAGTTGCGCGGCCTCGGCCTTGCGCTCGGCGAGCCATTTTTCGTAATCGGCCGGTTCCTTGACCTCGACCACGATCGGCATGAAGCCGTGATCCTTGCCGCACAATTCGGCGCACTGGCCACGGTAGAGGCCGGGCTTGTCGATCCGCGTCCAGGCTTCGTTGACGAATCCCGGGATCGCATCGCGCTTGACCGCAAACGCCGGTACCCACCAGGAGTGAATGACGTCGGCCGAGGTCACCAGAAAGCGCACCTTGGCGCCGGTCGGCAGCACCAGCGGCTTATCGACTTCGAGCAGGTAATGCTCGCCTTTGGCTTCCTTGTTGTGGATCTGCTCGGCGGGGGTGGCCAGGTTGCTGAAGAACTCGACGTCCTGGCCCAGGTATTTGTAGTGCCACTTCCACTGATAACCGGTGATCTGGATATCGATGTCCGGCTCGCTGGTGTCGTACATCTTGATCAGCGTCGCGGTGGCGGGGACGGCCATGGCCACGAGGATCAGCAGCGGCACGATGGTCCACATGATCTCGACGCCGGTGCTTTCATGGAATTTCGCCGCGACCTGGCCGGTGGAGCGGCGGTGCACCATCATCGACCAGAGCATGGCGCCGAAGACGACCACCCCGATCACCACACAGATCCAGAAAATGGTCATGTGCAGGTCGAATACTGCGTGACTGATTTCAGTCGCTCCAGGCGCCATATTCACAGTCCAGGCCGCATTGGCAGGGCTGAAAATCGACCACAACAGGAGGCCCATCCAGACATGTGGATGTCGCATCATTGCGGGTTCCCCTTATCGTTCTTGTTATCCCGCCGGCGTATCGCCTGCGGCAAGGGAGCGGCTGCATCAGACTACGAACTTGAATCGCCGGGCCTTGCTGCGGGTGCAGTCGGGCGTCATCAGCTAACTCCATTCATTGGCGAGTATAGACAGCGCCCGGGAAATGCAACTTGCGCAGGTAAATGAGCTGCAACAACTGGCGCTTGCGTTCAAGTGCCCGATTGGAGAAGGATGCAGACGAGTGGTGGCAAATGGATATAACGCAGCTGCATCAAGGATGAAATAATTATGACAAATGCGTCTTAGCGTTTTTTGTAAGCCAGCTAAGTTATGTCTTCCCTATTTCACTGCCTTGTTTCCTGGAGTTTTCATGAACACCGCCGCATTGCGCGAGCAGATCCAAAAAGCCCAACAGCACGAAAAAGACACCGGCCTGCTGACCCGTCAGCTGGAAAGCAAGCTGCCTCACCTGCACCCGGCGATCCAGTTGCCGGAAGCCGACGCCCAGGGCGTGCTGACGCGTTTTGTCGCCGCCTACATCGATGAAGTACCCGACCTGCTGGACGCAGCCAATGAAGTCGCCAGGGAAGCGGGAATCGAATCGCAGATCAAACCGGTGCTGAAAATCGCCGAGCAGTATTTCCTCCAGCCGCCGGCGATCATGGCCGGACATGTCGGCCTGGACAGCCTGCTCGACGAAGCCTACCTGGCGCACCGTTTTGTCGAAGAGGTCAACGACCTGTACATCAAACACTTCGGCCAGCCATTGATCCCGTTGGACATGACGGTCGCCAACCTGATTGCTCACCAGTTGATCGGTGAGGAGTTCGCCAATCAACTGGACGAGGCGGTGCATCACGCGATTGACGAGATGCTCAACGACGAGAGTTTTGCCCTGGAGTCGGTAGAAGCCTACCGCGAAAAACTCAGCAGCCCGGACACCGGCGCGGCGTGGAAACGCTGGCCATGCATGAGCCGCCGGTTGGGCGTGGGGCTGGAGCTGGATCAGCCCGCCGCCTGAGTCATACACGATCCAATGTAGGAGTGAGCCTGCTCGCGATAGCGGTGGATCAATCAACGAAGATGTTGAATGTTCCATCGCCATCGCGAGCAGGCTCACTCCTACAGGGGTCGAGTTCAACCCGGAGATTTATCCTGCCGCACCAATCCCGGTATTGGTCCGAACCCGCCCCTCAAGCCTGCGCTTCAACCCGCGCGACTCGATCAACAGCTTCGAACCCTTCGCCGCATTCGCCCGGCCCCATTCTTCCAGCAATTCCAGGCACGAATGGTCGATGTAACTCAGGTTGTTCAGCGGCACATGCACCGTGGTGCCGTGAGGGATGCTGCCCAGCACTTGCGTCAGCGCCGGCACTTTGAGGAACGTCGCTGCACCCACCAGACGCAGTTCCATCTCGCCGTCCTGCGGCAGGTCGATCAGGCTGATCTTCAGACGCGAAGCCTTGAATGCCAGCTTCAACATGGTCAGACCAAAGCCGATCAGTACACCGGTGAGCAGGTCAGTGAAGATGATCGCCAACGCTGTGGCGGCATAGGTGAACATCGGCATCCGTCCGTAACGGCCGAGACCTCGGAAGGCTTTGAGGTCGACCAGTTTGAAACCGGTATACACCAGCACACCCGCCAGGCTCGCCACCGGAATGCTCTGCAGCACACTTGACAGCAACAACACGAATGCCAGCAGCCACAGGCCATGGAAAATCGTCGAATAACGTGTGGTCGCCCCGGCCTGGACGTTGGCCGAGCTGCGCACGATCACCCCAGTCATCGGCAACGCGCCGACCAGACCGCAGAGCATGTTGCCGACACCTTGCGCCGACAGCTCACGGTCGAAATCCGAACGCACACCGCTGTGCATGCGATCCACCGCTGCGGCGGACAACAGAGTTTCGGCGCTGGCGATAAACGCCACGGCGAACGCAGCAATCAGCAGGGTCGGGTCGGCCAGATTCATCAGGTCGGCAGGTTTCAGCCAATCGATCGCCTCGGCCAGATTCGCCGGTACCTCCACGCGCTTGACCTGCAACGCCAGCATCAGGCTCGCCACTGTGGCCAGACCCACACCGAGCAATGCGCCGGGAATGAAGCGCAGCGAATGCGGGCGGAATTTTTCCCACAGCCACATCACGGCAATCGTCGACAGACCGAGCAGACCGGCTTGCCAGCCGAACGATGGCAAGGCTTGCGCCACGGCTGCCGGGAACGCCGTGAGGTTGTCCAGACCTGACGGTTGCGGCTTGGCATCGAGCATCACATGCACCTGTGACAGCACGATCAACACGCCAATGCCCGCGAGCATGCCGTAGACCACCGCTGGCGCCGTCACCCGGAACCAGCAGCCAAGCTTCAGACGTCCGGCGACCAGTTGCAGAAATCCGGCGAGCAGCAGAATCGGCCCGAGCATCTCGATGCCGTGCTGGCGCACCAGTTCGAAAACCAACACCGCCAGCCCCGCCGCCGGACCGCTGACCTGCAACGGCGAACCCGCCAGCCAACCGACCACCAGACCACCGATGATGCCGGTGATCAGACCCTTGGCCGGCGGCAGCCCTGACGCAATCGCGATGCCCATGCACAGCGGCAGGGCGACCAGAAACACAACCACGGAGGCGAGCAGCTCCCGTGGCAACACAGCTTTCAATTGAGCCGCACGCATGGCGATTCTCCCGAAGTTTTCTTCAGGCGTGGCGAGGCCGGGCCGCTGAATCAGCGGCCGGCGTCATACCACACAGATTGTTGGGAAGATTTAGAAGCGCGCTTTGGGCGTCGCCACAGGAATCGGATGGCTGCCGTCGAGAGGCAGGAAACGACCCTGGTCCGCGTCGTAAGCTTTGATTTCGCTGGTTTCGATGTTGTAGACCCAGCCATGGATGAACAGATGACCGTTCGCCATGCGCGAGGCTACCGAAGGATGGGTACGCAAGTGCTGCAGTTGGGCGATGACGTTTTCCTCAGTGAGGATCGGCATGCTTTCTTTTTCGTCGGTGCAGTTGCAGTTGTCGTGCACCATGGTTTTCGCGACTTCGGCGTGGCGCAGCCAGGCTTTGACCGTCGGCATTTTTTCCAGGCTGTCGGGGTTGAGTACCGCGCGCATGGCGCCGCAATCGGAGTGGCCGCAAATGATGATGTGTTGCACGCCCAGTGCCAGTACCGCGTACTCGATCGCGGTGGAGACGCCGCCGTTCATCTGACCGTAGGGCGGAACCACGTTGCCGACGTTACGGGTGACGAACAGATCGCCCGGCGAGCTCTGGGTAATCAGCTCGGGAACGATGCGCGAGTCGGCGCAGGTGATGAACATCGCCTTGGGCGCCTGGGCGGTGGCGAGCTTCTTGAACAGTTCTTCCTGCTGCGGAAAAACGTCATGGTGAAAGCGTAAAAAGCCATCAACGATCTGTCGCAGTGCTGCATCGGCGGATTGTGCTTCAGGGCTTTGCGCCGAGGCAGCCAACGACTGTTTATCCTTGTCACTCATGATTCATCCTCTTGTGCGGATTCAGGGAGTCTTCCCCGGTATTCCGGTATGAAGCCAGTGGCTGTTTAAACCATCCGGGTCATCCCGACCCGTCAGTCACTCGATGAACAAGGTAGCCGCCGAAACTTAACTGAAACTGAATCAAACGCTCTAGAACGTGTGTTCCAGGTCACAAAAAACGTGACTGGCGTGTTTCGGCGGAAGGATTCCAACCCGTCAACCCAAAGCCAATTGTCGCTAAATCAACGACATCTGGCGACCCGGCGGACAGAAGGCCGTGCAATCGAGGTTATAGCCCTCGCGTTTGTTCAGCCCCAGCTTTTTGATGGCCTTGGCAAATCTTTGTGCGAGCAGGTCGGCAAACGGTCCTTCACCGCGCATGCGCGCACCGAAACGGCTGTCGTAGAGTTCGCCGCCGCGACTCTGGCGAATCAGGCTCAGCACATGCGCGGCGCGTTGTGGATAGTGCGCCTGCAACCACTCCTCGAACAGCGGCGCGACTTCCAGCGGCAGGCGCAACATCATGTAGGCGGCACTTTGCGCACCGGCGGCATGGGCTTCGCTGAGCAGGCTTTCGATTTCGCTGTCGTTGATCATCGGAATCATCGGCGAACACAGCACGCCCACCGGAATCCCCGCTTCGCACATCACCCGGATTGCGCGCAGGCGCGCCTTGGGCGCCGCGGCGCGCGGTTCGAGGATGCGTTTGAGTTCGTCGTCCAGGGTGGTCAGGCTGATCATCACCGTCACCAGCCGCTGTTGTGCCAGCTCAGTGAGCAGATCGAGATCGCGCAGAATCAGCGAACCTTTGGTGACGATGGTCACCGGATGCCGGTAACGCAGCAGCACTTCCAGAGTCTGTCGGGTGATCTGATATTCGCGCTCGATCGGCTGATACGGGTCGGTGTTGGAGCCCAGATTGATCGGCGCGCATTGATAGCCGGGTTTGCTCAGTTGTTCTTCCAGGACCTGGGCGGCGTTGGTCTTGGCGATCAGCCGGGTTTCGAAGTCCAGGCCCGGCGACATGTCCCAATAGGCGTGGCTGGGGCGTGCGTAGCAATAGATGCAGCCGTGTTCGCAGCCGCGATAGGGATTGAGCGAACGGTCGAAGGGCAGATCCGGCGAGGTGTTGCGGCTGATGATCGATTTGGCCTTTTCGATGATCACTTCGGTGTTTTGCGTCGCCGGTACTTCCTGATACCAGCCGTCGTCCTCGGCCACCGAACGACTGGGCGCAAAGCGGTTGTGCGGATTGGTGGCGGTGCCGCGACCGCGGGGCGGGACTGAAGTGATCATCGAACGATCCTCTGCTCTGTATATGCATACAGTATCCGAGGGCGTGCGCTGTGATCCAGTACCGTTCAGCGATGCTATTGAAAATGGCGGTGTCTTTCTTCGAGGAAGTTCTGGGTGCGACAAGTTTTTTCGCTGACTGACGACAAGCCAAGATACAGATGCCTAATTGCTGAACGCAGGCCCGCTATATAGGCTCTGGAACTACCGGCAACAGACTCCGGCCGACTAATTAAAAGGATTTGATTGAATGTCTTACTTGAATCAACGCGGTGTTTTCCTGCAAATGATGCAGCCGAATATTACCGATTCCAACACTATTGTTTCGCTGCAACTGGCACGCAAGGAACTGCGCTGGAACGCAGAGCAACAGCTGTCGACCGAAGCGCTGGTCGATTCGATTTACGTCGTGGCGGTATCGGCCGACAAAGGCAAGACCTTTACCATTCGCACCGATAAGAAAGATGTCGACGGTGACGGCGATATTGATAGCGATGACAAGGCAAAGTTGATCGCCCTGGCCAAAGCTTATGTGGCCATCATTAATCCGTAAGCTGAAATTATCGTCACAAACCCAATAAAACCCCCTGCGTGAGTACATCATGCAGGGGGTTTGTTTTTAGTTATGTTGGGTGACCTGGCCGAGATCATCGCCGGAGGTATTTTGCATATCTTCGCTGCGCAGATGCGCAACGTCCTTGGCGCTGACCGGGGCGCCGTTGTTGCCCCAACTACCACGAATGAAGCTCACCACATCCGCGACTTCCTGGTCCGACAGGCGCCAGGCGAAGCCGGGCATGGTGAACGTCGATGGCGCCGTGTGAGTAGCCGGCAATGTTCCGCCCTTGAGCACGATGTGGATCAGCGAAGTGGGATCGTCCGTCTGCAGCACCGGGTTGCCCGCCAGCGCCGGGAACACCCGGCTGTAGCCATGGCCGTCGGTGCGGTGGCAGGCCGCGCAGTTGTCGATGTACACCGACGCGCCACGCTGGCTGTCATCACCGTTCCACAGGGCTTTCGCCGCTTTCTCGTCGTACCGATGCGGCTGATCCGCAGGATCATTGGCCGGCAGTGACTTCAGATAGCGGGCAATCGCGGTGAGGTCGGCGTCGCTCATGTATTGCATGCTGTGAGTGACCACATCGCTCATGCCGCCGAACACCGCGCTGCGATCACTGCGTCCGGTCTTGAGGAATTGCACCAGTTGCTCTTCACTCCAGCTGCCGAGGCCATCCTTGTGATCACCACGCAGGCTCTTGGCGATCCAGCCTTCCAGCGGTGCACTGCCGGCCAGAAAATGTTCACCGTCCGCCGCGCTCAGGGCTTTTTCCTGCATGGTCAGCGCGCGCGGGGTGTGGCAGGCACCGCAGTGGCCGAGGCCTTCGACCAGGTACGCGCCGCGATTGATCACCGCGTCGCTGCCTGTGGCCTGATAATCCTCGACCTTCGGTGCAAACAGCCAGCGCCAGCCCATCAGCGGCCAGCGCATGCTCAACGGCCATGGAATGTCGCTGGCCTTGTTCTCCTGCGCCACTGGTTCGACGCCGTGCATGAAATACGCATACAGCGCTTTCATATCGCTTTCGTTCACGCGGGCGTAGGACGGATAAGGCATCGCCGGATACAACGTACTACCGTTTTTGGCGACGCCATGGCGCACGGCCTGGTCGAAGTCCTCGAAGCTGTAATCGCCGAGGCCGGTTTTATCCGGGGTGATGTTGGTCGAGTAGATCGTGCCGATCGGGGTTTCCATTGGCAGGCCACCGGCGAACGGCTTGCCGCCCTTGGCCGTATGACAGGCCACGCAGTCACCCGCGCGGGCGAGGTATTCGCCTTGTTTGATCAGATTTTGATCAGCTTCAGCCGCATAAACTGCAGTGCTGCCGAGCAGGGCGAGGGTGGCGATAACGAAATTTTTCATGGTCATCGCTCCTTAAGCCTGCACCAGCGGGCCGGGGTTTTTCAGGTATTGCTCGCGGATCGCTTTCGCCGACCAGTAGGTCAGCGCCGCGACCAGACCGGTCGGGTTGTAGCCCAGGCCCTGCGGGAAGGCTGACGCGCCCGGGACGAACACGTTGTGCACATCCCAGCTCTGCAAATAGCGGTTCAGCGCGCTGGTCTTCGGATCGGTGCCCATGATCGCGCCACCGTTGAGGTGGGTGGTCTGGTACGAGGCGGTGTTGAAGTGGTCGCCCACTTGCTTGCCGATCACCGCAATGGCTTTCGGGCCCATGGCTTCGGCGATCTTGCCCATTTTCTCGACCATGAAACGGTTCATCTTGATGTCGTTTTCCTGCCAGTCGAAGGTCATGCGCAGCAGCGGCAAACCGTAGGCGTCGCGGTACACCGGATCGAGATCGAGATAGTTGCCGCGGTAGGACTGATGCGCGCCGTGGGCGTCCATCGACACCTGATGGGTGTAGTAATCGGCGGTAGCGCGTTTCCATGCAATGCCCCAAGCCGGTGTGCCTGGCGGGTTAGAGGTGCCGGCAATCGGCCGGCTGCCGGCCTGGTTGACCCACATGGGTGAGCCGCCGACGAAGCCGTGGGGGCCGTGATCGAAGTTGTCGGCGTTGAAATCGTCCACCGCCACGCCGTTGCCGCCAGCGCCGATGAAGTTGTTGGTGTGGGTGTCCTTGTCGAAGAACGCCTTGATGGTCGCCATGTTCTGGTAAGCGAAATTACGCCCGACCACGCCTTCGCCGCTGATCGGGTCGTAGGGTTTGCCGATCCCGGAGAGCAGCATCAGACGCACGTTGTGCAACTGGAACGCGCCGAGGATCACCAGATCCGCCGGCTGCTCGATCTCGCGGCCCTGGCCGTCGATGTAGGTGACCCCGGTGGCTTTGCTTTTGCTGCTGTCGAGGTTGACTCGCAGCACATGGGAGTTGGGGCGCAGCTCGAAATTCGCCAGCGGCTTGAGCGCCGGCAGAATGTTCACGTTCGGCGAGGCCTTGGAATACATGTAGCAGACGTAGCCGCTGCAGAATCCGCAGAAGTTGCACGGGCCCATCTGTGCGCCGTAGGGATTGGTGTACGGCCCCGAGGTGTTTGCCGAAGGCAGGTTGTAGGGTTTGTAACCGACTTCCGTCGCCGCTTTTCCGAACAGCTGGGCGGACACGGTGTTTTTCTGCGCTTCAAGCGGGAACGGGTTGGAGCGATCTGCCGCGTAAGGGTTGCCGCCCTTGCCCTGACCGACCAATTGGCCCTTCACGGTCCAGGCCTGGCCAGAGGTGCCGAAGACTTTTTCCGCAAAGTCGAAAAACGGCTCCAGCTCTTCATAGCTGACGCCGAAGTCCTGAATGGTCATGTCCTTGGGGATGAAGCTTTTGCCGTAGCGTTCTTCGTAATGGCTGCGCATGCGCAACTCGATCGGATCGACACGAAAGTGCACGCCGGACCAGTGCAGTCCGGCGCCGCCGACGCCATTGCCCGGCAGGAACGCGCCCAGTTGGCGGTTGGGCAGGGCGATATCGTTGACGCTGTGGCGAATGGTCACCGTCTCTTTCGAGATGTCCTGAAAGAGTTTTTTGCGCACGCTGTAGGTGAGTTCGTCGATCACCTGTGGATAGTTGCCGTCGGGGTAGGTGTCCTGCATCGGCCCGCGCTCCAGCGCCAGCACGTTGAGACCGGCCTCGGTGAGTTCCTTGGCCATGATCGCGCCGGTCCAGCCGAAACCGACGATGACTGCATCCACCTTCTTCATTACCGTTGCCATGCTTACGCCCTCTCGCCGCGAATCGACACTGCCGGGAAGGGGTATTGCTCGTTGCGTTCCACCCAATCCATGAAATCGGCGCGGGCGCCGGGGAAACCGATCATAGTCCAGCCGACCATGCCTTTATTGCCACCGTGGATCGGGTCGCAGAAGAAACCTTCCTTGGTGTTTTGCAGCAACAGATTGAAGAAAATCTTCGCCGGCACCGCATCGAACTGTGGCTTGCCGGCTTCGAGCTGCTTGAGCAAATCGTCTCGGGTAGCGCTGTCTTGCTCGGCAAATGTTTTACCGCTGAGACCTTTTACCCACTGATCCGTGGCGGCGATGCCGAGGCGGTAGATGTCTTTTGGCACCAGTTTGCTCTGCCAGCCCATTTCCGGCGCAGCGTCGGCATTGAACGGGCCTTGCATGTACCAAAGGGCGCCGGCGGCATACGGGGTGTTCATCTGCCGGTCGATGTATTCCGGCACGCCGGCTTCGAGGGCGCCGGGGCCTTGCGCATCGCTGGGGATCAATTGCGCAACGGCGGCGTTGATGAACGCCCATTCGTCAGCGGTGAAAAAGCTCGGCTGATATTCACCTGCACTGGCAGGGGCGGTTTTTGCCGCGGCAGGCGCCGGTGCGGTTTCAGGGGCGGCTTGCAGCACGCTGCTGCCCAGGCCGGTACCGGCAAGCGTGACCACCGGAATCAGGGTCAGGGATTTGCGCAAGAATTCACGCCGCGGGTTGTCTCGATCTTGATCAGACATGGGAGTACCTCATCAGGCATAGATGGCAGCCGCTTCTGCGAGCGGCTCGAGAAATTTTGCGTCGCGATGACGAGGGTCTTGCCCGTCGAAGGGCGTCACGTCTGCAACATCATGTGACAAATGGTAGCAGGCTAAGCATCAAGAAAAACTGCTTGAGCGGAAAAAAGCCCGGCGAGGCGACGATTCACGTTTCTTTGACGGCCGGCTCACGGTGCATTGACCGCTCACTAGCGAAGCTGCAATTCCCGCAATGATGATTGCCGAACGGTCAGCCCAGCATGTCTCGAGTGCGTTTTTTTCCCGCGTTGTGTTTTTCGCTTGTCGCGCTGCTGCATGGCATTGCCGCCCGGGCTGCCGACGCCACGCCGCCTCGCCCGGCCGAGTGGGCGCAGCCGGTCGAGGCGCAGTTCAATCTGTTTCGCATGTCGCCGACCCTGTATCGCAGCGCCTTGCCGAGTCGTAGCGCGGTGCCGCTGTTGAACAGTCTGCATGTCGTCACGGTGATCAACTTCCTGCCTGATGCTGATAGCGACTGGCTCTCCGTGCCCGGAATCAGGCAGGTGCAACTGCCTTATCGCACCAGTCACGTCGACGACAGCGACGTGCTTAAAGCCCTGCGGGCGATTCAGTCCGCCGAAGCTGAGGGCCCGGTGCTGATGCACTGCAAGCACGGTTCTGACCGCACCGGTCTGATGGCGGCGATGTACCGGGTGGTGGTGCAGGGCTGGAGCAAAGAGCAGGCGCTCAAGGAAATGACCGAGGGCGGATTTGGTGACAGCCAGCACTTTCATGACAGCGTGCGTTACGTGATGCAAGCCAACGTCGACCGCTTGCACGAAGCCTTGGTCAATGGCGAATGCAGCACCAGTGCATTCGCCATGTGCTCGATGAAGAACTGGTTCGACTCGGCGCATGTCCAGCGTTGATCGGCTCAGCCCGGCATCGCGGCAAATAGTTCTGGGTTGATCGGTTGGCCAAGAAAGGCTTGCAGCGCCTCGGGCAGCGACTTCATGTCACCCGAAAGCAGTGTTTCACGCAAATCGCGGCCCGTCCGGGGGTTGAATACGCCCGCGCGCTCAAAGCGTTTGAATGCCTCACTGGCCAGCACGCCGGACCATTTGTAGGCGTACACCGACGCTTCATAGCCGGTCGCCAGAAAATCGAAAGTGTTGGCGAAGCGACAATCGGCGGGTATCGGCAGGTGGGCAAACTCCCGCTGCACATCATCGAACACCTGCTGAATGCTGCGACCGTCACCGCTATGTAGCTCCAGATCGAATAGCGCGCCCATCAACAAGATCGCCGTTTCCCGGCTTCGTTGCGCGCCCAGAGCGGACAACGCAACATTGATCCGGGTCTCGGACAGACGTTCGGCGGTTTTGTGATGGATGCCCAGCCAGCGCAAAAACTCGGCTGACTGCGCCCAGTGTTCGAACAACTGCCCGATAAATTCGGCAGCGTCGCGGCTCAATTGCGAGATGCCGGACAGGTTGTAATGCGGCGAACGGGTCAGCACGTGATGCAGGCAGTGCCCGAACTCGTGCAGCAGTACGCGCAGATCCTGGTGTGACAGCAGGTTTTCATGGCCGGCGGCTGCGGCGGTAAAGTTGCTGTGAAGCGAGGCAATCGGCAATGCTGGCCGGCCTTCGGCGTTGACCCGACGGTTACGCAACACGCCCGACCATGCAAAGTCATTGCCAGCCTCGCGGCGGAAGAGGTCGATGTAAACGTAGCCAATCGGTTGACCGTGCTCGCTGACTTCGAACAGGCGGACGTTCTCGTCGAAGCGATCACGCTGCGTGTCTTCGCTGATCCTGATCCCAAGCAAATGCTCGCTGAACCGGCATAGGCTGCGCAATACGGTGTTCAACGGGAAATATTGGCGCAGGTCATCCAGTGCGCCGTCCGCCCGCTGGCGACGGAGTTGTTCAGCCAGAAAATCGTGATCCCATGGCTCGACCTGCTCGATACCCTGCTCCTGGGCAAACGTCTGCAGTTCCTTGGTTTCCTCGGCCAGCGAGGCTGCATTGAGGGCTATTTGCCGACGCAGGAAAGCGCCGACCTGCGAGGTGTCTGTAGCCATACGATCGTGCAAGCGCAATTGAGCGAAATTGTCGAAGCCCAATGTCCGGGCTTTTTCGTGACGCAAGAACAGCAACACCATCAATACCGGTTCATTGTCGAAGTGCTCCGCATCAGGCCCGTGATTCGAGGCGCGTGTGCAATATGCTTTGTAACATTCCTCGCGCAGCGCACGATTCTGCGCGAAGGTCATGATCTGCTGATGAGTGTTCTGCTCCAGCGTCAGCCGCCAGCCGGTGAGTCCTGCCTGTCTTGCGTTGGCAGCCAGATGCTCCTGCACATCGGGCCTCAGCCCTGCCAGCAACGTGATGTCTGCAATGTGTTTGCTCCAGGCGGCGCTGGCAGCTTTGAGATTGCTCATGAACAGTTTCTGCATGAGCGCGATCTCCGTGTTCAATTGCCCCAGTTTTTCGCTTTGAGCGTTGGCCAACCCGGCTCCCGCCATGTGGAATCCGCGCAGGATCTTCGCCAGTGAGGCTTTGCGTGAATCACTGAAACTGGCCGCGATCGAACTGCCTGCCAGCCGCTGAAAGGTCTGTGACAACGCAGGATTTCTGGCTTTTGCGCCCAGGAATTGCTCTGCGACTGCGCTGCTCAAGGCGCTCTGCTGTATCCAGTCGGGATCCTTGGAGCGGATCACCGACAGGAAGTCGATGACCGCCATGGTTTCTGCCAGGCGCGCGTCGGCTTCATCGATGGCGATGACCACATCATCCCAATTCGGATGATCGACCTGAGTGGCAATAACGTTTTCGATAATCAGCAGGTTGTCGGCGACGATGCGCTCGACCGCCGGCAGCAAGTGCTCGGCGCGTACCGCCGACCAGGGCGGCAACTGCCATTGTTGCAGGAGGGGATTGGTGTCAGGCATGGCGTCTTCCGTGAGAGAGGGCTGGATTGACCAGACTAATCAGGAAGCGCGGGGGCGAAGGGGTAGATAGTTACCGCCACCTGCCGACGATCATCGGCACGTGGCGATAGTTGTTACTGTTGCTCGTCAGGCTTTTTCTTCAGCTTCGGGTTCGGGAAAAACTGCACGGCCTGAACCTTTTTGTCGGCGGCAGGCTTCAGCGCGCTGGTATTGACCCGTGTACCCAGCTCTTTGGGCACCGACAGGCCCTGCTCGTTGAGTGTGTCGGAGTAACCGCAGGCCACGCACTCGCGGTGCGGCACGCCGTCCTCGTTCCACATCATCAACTTGTCCGGCTCGCTGCACGCCGGGCAGACCGCCCCGGCGATAAAGCGCTTCTTGGTGATCACAGGGCCGTCACTCATGCTGCCGCGTCCTCACTCAGACCGCTGTGGCGCAACAGCGCGTCGATCGATGGTTCACGGCCACGGAAGTCGACGAACAGCACCATCGGTGCCTGCGAACCGCCGCGCGCCAGAATCGCTTCGCGGAAGGCACGACCGGTTTCTGCGTTGAGCACGCCGTCTTCTTCAAACTTGGAGAAGGCATCGGCGGACAACACTTCGGCCCACTTGTAGCTGTAGTAACCGGCCGCGTAACCACCGGCGAAAATATGCGCGAAGCTGTTCGGGAAGCGGTTGTACGCCGGTGGACGCATCACCGAGACCTCGTCGCGCACGCCCTCGAGCACTTGCGCCACGCTGCGGCCATCGCCGTGGGTGGCGTGCAGTTCGAAGTCGAACAGCGAAAACTCCAGCTGACGGACCATCATCAGGCCGGACTGGAAATTCTTCGCCGCGAGCATTTTTTCCAGCAAGTCCTGCGGCAGTGGTTCGCCAGTCTCGTAGTGGCCGGAAATCAGCGCCAGGCCTTCCGGCTCCCAGCACCAGTTTTCCATGAACTGGCTCGGCAGCTCGACCGCGTCCCATGCCACGCCGTTGATGCCGGACACGCCGGCGTGATCAACGCGGGTCAGCAGGTGATGCAGGCCATGGCCGAATTCATGGAACAGGGTGGTGACTTCATCGTGGGTCAGCAGCGCCGGTTTGCCGCTGTCGGCCGGGGTGAAGTTGCACACCAGATTGGCCACCGGGCTTTGCAACACGCCGTCGACGGTGCGGCGCCGGTCGCGCGCGCCGTCCATCCAAGCACCGCCTCGCTTGTTGGCGCGGGCATACAGGTCGAAAAAGAAGCGGCCGACGTGCTGACCGTTTTCCTTGATCTCGAACAGGCGCACGTCCGGGTGCCAGGTATCAAAGCCTTTCTGCTCGGCGATCTCGATCCCGTACAGACGCTGGACGATAGCGAACAGGCCGCTCAGGACTTTATCGATCGGGAAGTAGGCACGCAGGGTTTCCTGAGCGACGCTGTAACGCTGCTCGCGGAGTTTTTCGCCGTAGAAGCCACTGTCCCAGCTTTGCAGATCGGCGCAGCCCTGTTCGGCGGCGTATGCACGCAACTGTTGCAGATCCTGGGCGGCGAATGGCTTGCTGCGCTGGGCCAGATCACGCAGGAAGCTCAGCACCTGATCGCTGGATTCGGCCATTTTTGTCGCCAGGCTCAGCTCGGCGAAACTGGCGAAGCCCAGCAGTCGTGCCAGTTCCTGGCGCAGGTCGAGAATCTCTTCCATCACCGGGCCGTTGTCGTTCTGGCCGGCATTCGGGCCCTGGTCCGAGGCGCGGGTGCAGTAGGCGGCGTAGACTTCTTCACGCAGCGCGCGGTCTTGTGCGTAGGTCATCACCGCGTAGTAGCTGGGGAATTCCAGGGTGATCAGCCAGCCGTCGAGGCCTTTGGCCTGGGCAGCAGCAGCCATTTGCGCCTTGGCCGAATCAGTCAGGCCGGCGAGGGCGGCTTCGTCGGTGACGTGTTTGGTCCACGCCTGGGTGGCGTCGAGCAATTGGTTGGAGAAGCGGCTGCCGAGTTCGGACAGCTTGCTCTGCACTTCGGCGTAACGTTTCTGCTCGGCTTCCGGCAGGTCGATACCCGACAGGCGGAAATCGCGCAGTGCGTGTTCCAGAATGGTTTTTTGCGCGACGTCGAAATTGGCGGCTTCCGGGCTGTTGGCCAGCGCCTCGTAGGCCTGGAACAGTTCGCGGTTCTGGCCCATCTCGGTGGAGTAGGCGCTCAGGGCCGGCAGGCACGACTCGTAGGCTTCACGCAATTCGGCGCTGTTGCACACAGCGTTAAGATGACTGACCGGGCTCCACGCTGCACCGAGGCGATCGTTGAGTTCGTCCATCGCCAGCACCAGACCGGCCCAGGTCGGGTTCTTGCCCTGGGTCTTGAGGATTTCGGCGATGGCGGCGCGGTTGTCCGCGAGGATGGTTTCGATGGCGGGCAGGACGTGTTCGGCACGGATCGTGGAGAACGGTGGCAGGTCGTAGGACTGCAAAAGAGGGTTGTTCACGCTCACGGTTGGCACCTTGGCTGGAAGAAACATGCGCCCATCTTAATTACAATCGCCACTCACCGCAGCTATCGGCGACAGAGAGAGAACTAATCGTGTCCCTTCGCAACTATCAGAATCACACCCCCCGCTTGAGCAAAGGCGCATTCGTCGACGGCTCGGCGGTGGTGATCGGCGACGTCGAGATCGGTGAAGACAGCTCGGTCTGGCCGCTGACGGTGATCCGTGGCGACATGCACCGCATCCGCATCGGTGCGCGCACCAGCGTGCAGGACGGCTGTGTGCTGCACATCACCCACGCCGGCCCGTTCAACCCGGACGGTTTTCCGTTGCTGATCGGCGATGACGTGACCATCGCCCACAAGGTCATGCTGCATGGCTGCACGGTCGGCAATCGCGTGTTGATCGGCATGGGCAGCATCGTCATGGACGGCGCCGTAGTCGAGGACGACGTGATCATCGGCGCCGGCAGTCTGGTGCCGCCGGGCAAGCGCCTGCAAAGCGGCTTCCTGTATGTCGGTAGCCCGGTGAAACAGGTGCGAGCGCTGACCGACAAGGAAAACGCCTTCTTTACATACAGCGCGGCGAACTACGTCAAGCTCAAGGACCTGCATCTGGCCGAAGGCTACGACCAGGTCTGAATTGCCCTACACCTGCTCAGGATTTCTCATGCATTACCAGACTGTACTGTTCGACCTTGATGGCACCCTGACCGATCCGCGTGAGGGCATCACTCGCTCAATTCAATTTGCCTTGGCCAACCTCGGCATCCACGAACCTGATCTGAGCAAACTGGAACACTTCATCGGCCCGCCGCTGTTGCAAGCGTTCATGCAGTTCTACGATTTCGACGAGGCCAAGGCCTGGGAAGCGGTGAATTTCTACCGCGAGCGCTTCAAGGTCACAGGTCTCTACGAGAATCGTGTGTTCGACGGCGTGACGCCGCTGCTGGAAACCTTGAGCGGGCAAGGGCGGCAGTTATATATCGCAACGTCCAAGCCGTGGGTGTTCGCCCGCGAAATCGCCCGGCATTTTGATTTTGCCCGGCATTTCAAAGTGATCTACGGCAGCGAGCTGGACGGCACGCGGACGAACAAGGTTGAGCTGATCGCGCATCTGCTCGAGGCAGAAGGCCTGGATCCGGCGCAGACCCTGATGATCGGTGATCGCAAGCATGACCTGATCGGCGCGCGCAGCAATGGCATCGATGCAGCGGCGGTAGGGTATGGGTTTGGCAGTTTTGAAGAGTTGAATGCCGAGGCGCCGGCATATCACTTTGAAACTTTGGATGAGTTGCATCAGGCGTTTTTGCAGCGCTGATCAGATGGCTATCGCGAGCAGGCTCACTCCTACAAGGGATCGCATTTATCCATTTGGAATGCGATCAACTGTAGGAGTGAGCCTGCTCGCGATGTGGCCCTCCCAACCACCTCAGCTATCTGGACCTGCCAAGGCCTTCAAAGCCGCCTTGCGCTCATCAACCGGCAACTTCCTCAACCGCTCAACCTCGGCATAAAACCTCAACCAATCCCCACCCACCTGCCGGAACACCGCCGCGAACGCCGGCACCCACTGGTCATACAGCCCGAACGGTAACAAGCGGGCATTGTTCAGCGGCGCATTGACCCAGGCGTCATAACGTTTGTCCCCGGCCCACTGGCTGTCGCGCATTGCCCGATAGTCCCTGCGCAAGCGCTCGAACTCGGCTGCTTTGCGCTCACGCATCTGCTCGATGGACAACGGCTGCGCATACAGCTTCTCCAGCCGTGAGCGTGTGTCGAGCACCAGGCCGATGAACTGGTCACGCTGCTTGAGCCTGGCATCGGATTCCGCCGGCAAGCCGCGAAACGCGCGCCATTGCCGCGTGCCTTCCTGCTCGACAAACGTGGCGAATGACTCGTTGAACTCGGTGTCGTCCTTCACATAGAACCGCTGATGCGCCAGCTCATGAAAAATCAGCGTGGCCAGCCGTTCATCGCCCCAGCCCGTCATTGAATTGAGGATCGGGTCGTTGAACCAGCCAAGGGTCGAATACGCTTCGACACCGCCGATCGTCACGTCCATGCCCTGCAGGCGCTGAATCGCCGCTTCGCCACGGGCAGCGCTCTGGCTGTAGTAGCCGCGATAGGCCACGCAGCCGGCAATCGGGAAGCAGTGATTCTGCGGCGTGAGGGAAAATTCGGCGGTGGCGAAGACGTTCCACACCACGAACGGTCGGCCAATGTCGGCATATAGCCGATAGCTCCGGTTGTCCGGCAGGTGCAGATGCTCACTGGCAAACGTGCGGGCCTTCTGCGACTGGGCCAGATGCGCGCGCAATCTGGCGTCGCGGCTGGGGTCGGCAATGACTTTCTCGACCGGCTCCCGCGCGCGCAGCAATTGCAATTGTCCGCTGGCGAGCTGGCTGTAATAGCTGACGCTGGCGCAACCGTTGAGCAACAAAAACAACACACCCGGAAACAAAATCGGAAAAACGCGATCAAGTAACCCAAGGCTGGAAAACGGCCTGATCAAAATAAGAAATTCCCCGGAAAGTCTGCCCCAAGACTATCCCGCCTCAAGGAGCACCGCTATGCGCATGTTGATGCTGACAGGAGGCCTGCTGACGCTGGCCGGTTGTGCTGGATTCGGAATGCCCGATCCCGACCCCTCGCAAGCCTGGATCGATCTCGACGCCCACCAACACGACACGGCGCTGCAAGCCGTGCAAGTCGATGCCACCCAGGCCATCGATAAACGCTATTTCGAAGTGCAGCCCGGCAGCCATGAGCTGAAGGTGCGCTATCAATTTCCGGTCGAGGCCACCAACATCGGCCCGAATGCCGAACCGCTGTGGCGTGATTGCCAGATGAGCGTGAAATTCAAGGATTTCAATGCCGGCCAGCGCTATCAGTTACAGGCTGGCAGTATCGGCTTCCGGCCTTGGGCCAAGCTTTATGACGAACAGCGCAAAGTGGTCGGTCAGGGCACGCCGGCGGGCTGTCAGAGCAGCTGATCGGCGCTATGCTGGCGGTTCAGATCTGTGGATATCCATCATGCGCACCTTGCTGCCGTTGCTCGTTGTCGGTCTTGTCGCCGGTTGCCAGACGCCGTTACCCGCGGTCGACCCGCAAATGGCCTGGGTCGACTTCTCCACGCCAAGCCCCGGCGGCAAATTGCTGATGGCCGAACGTCTCGATAATCAGCGATTGAACGACGGCCGATTCTTCCAGGTGACCCCCGGCAGCCATGAGCTGCGGGTGCGCTTCGACTTCGAAGTGTTCGGCGGTGGCGGCAGCCTGCTCACGGGACCTGTAGAACGTTTGTGCTACCTGACGATCCGTTATGACCACTTCGAGGCCGGCCAGCGTTACCTGCTGGAAGGGCGTTCGTTGGCGTTCACGCCGAGCGCGCGTTTGTACAATGCCAAGCGCGAAATCGTTGCTGAAGACCGCGAGTTCAACTGCATCATCTAGCTGTTGTCGTTTCTCTGATAGACGATTCGCTTGGTGCCGTTCTCGCAAGTACCGACGATCATGGCGGAGTCGTGCTGCTCCGCCTCTTCCGCCGTGATGATTTCCAGGGTGTACGAGGGAATTGCCTTCGCCTGAATCTTGATCTCGATTTCCTTCCTGAGCTCTTCGCAGTCCTTGGGGGCTGCGAAAGCGGACGTGGCCAGTGCACTGCAAAGGATCGCCAAGCCAATACGTTTCATCGATGAAGCTCCTTGAGGCAGCGCGCACGGGCGTGCGCTGAAGCTGCTCTCGATTATTCGACCACATTTCTGCAGGGCGGGTTCTGACTTCGCTCACACCTTTGGATTTGCGTGATGCCGAGATTGTTATCGCGAGCAGGCTCACGCCTACAGTTGAGCGCATTCCAACTGATAAATGCGATTGCCTGTGGGAGCGAGCCTGCTCGCGAAAGCGTCGGACCTGCAAACGCCGAATCAGCTGACCAGCGAAGCCTCAAGCGTAATTTTCGCGTTCAGCACCTTGGAAACCGGGCAACCTTCCTTCGCCTTGTTGCTCAGCTCTTCAAACTGCTGCTGGGTGGCGCCCGGGATTTTCGCCTTGAGAATCAGCTTCACTGCGGTGATGGCGAAGCCGCCCTCAACCTGATCGAGGGTGACTTCAGCGTTGGTGTCGATGCTGTCTGCCTTCAGGCCGGCATCGCCGAGAATCATCGAAAACGCCATGGAGAAGCAGCCGGCGTGGGCCGCACCGATCAGTTCTTCCGGGTTGGTGCCCTTGCCGCCTTCAAAGCGGGCCTTGAAGCCGTACGGCGCTTCCCGCAGTACGCCGGTTTCGGTGGAGATCGAGCCGATACCGGTTTTCAGGTCGCCTTCCCAATGCGCCGATGCCTTTTTCACGATAGCCATGTCTGCCTCCTCAAATGTGGCGCGGGACGCCGCGCCGTCGCGGTTTTTACTAGCAAGGCTTCTGAGGATAGACGGCGGAACAAAGTTCAGCCTGCTTGAATCGTTGACTTTTTTAGTAGGAAATTTCGGCGCTGCTATTGAATCTCGGGTATATGCCCTCATTCCATAAAACACGCTTATGGATTTGGCAGGTTTTCGTTCGCAAGAAAAACCTGCCTCCCCACCCGGAGATGCAGGTTCATGAAAAAACTGTCCGACGTTAAATTTTCCACCCTCGACCTGGTGCCGGTGCGCGAAAACGGCAGCGCTGCGCAATCGCTACGCAACTCGCTGGACCTTGCGCAGCACGCCGAGAAGTTTGGCTACACGCGGTTCTGGGTCGCCGAGCACCACAACATGGACGGCATCGCCAGTTCCGCCACCTCGGTCTTGCTCGGTTATCTGGCCGGTGGCACTTCGACGATCCGCGTCGGCTCCGGTGGAGTGATGCTGCCCAACCATGCGCCGCTGGTGATCGCCGAGCAGTTCGGCACCCTTGAGAGCCTGTACCCCGGACGCATCGACCTGGGACTGGGCCGGGCGCCGGGCTCCGACCAGATGACCGCCCGCGCCTTGCGCCGCGAACGCTCCGGCAGCGCTGACGACTTCCCTGAGGACGTCGCCGAACTGATGCGCTACCTTGGCCCGCGCACCCCGGAGCAACGGGTGATCGCCATGCCCGGCACCGGCACCAATGTGCCGATCTGGTTGCTCGGCTCGAGCCTGTTCAGTGCGCAACTGGCGGGTGAGCGGGGCTTGCCTTATGCCTTCGCCTCGCACTTCGCGCCGCGCTTCATGCATGAGGCGATTCGCATCTACCGCAATCACTTCAAGCCGTCGGCGGTGCTCGACAAGCCCTACGTGATGCTCGGCGTGCCGCTGGTGGCCGCTGATACCGATGAGCAGGCCGACTATCTGGCGACGTCGGTGTACCAGCGCATCCTTGCCCTGATGCGTGGGCAAAGTCTGGTGCAGCGTCCGCCGGTGAAAACCATGGACGGCCTGTGGCTACCCCATGAGCGTGAAGCGGTGGGCGATTTCCTTGGCCTTGCCATGGTCGGCGGCCCGCAGAAGATCCGCGCCAAGCTTGAGGTGCTGATCGAGCAGACCCAGGCGGACGAGCTGATTTTCACCAGTGATCTCTACGAACACGCCGATCGCATCCATTCCTACGAACTGCTTGCGCAAGTCATGAAGGGCTAACGCGAACCCTTGTAGGAGCTGTCGAGTGAAACGAGGCTGCGATCTTTTGATCGTGATTTGAAATCAAGATCAAAAGCGCAGCCTCCCGTAGCTTCTACTCGGAAAATCATCCCCACAAAAAAGCCGACGCATCCACGTCGGCTTTTGTATTTCAGGCGCGATCAACCACGCTTGTAGACGATTTCCTTGCTGCCACCTTCGCAGGTGCCAACTACTTCGCCGTCAGCCGCCGCACCCTTGTCGACAACTTCCAGCGAATAACCGGAAACGCCTTTGGCGTCGAGCTTCGCTGCGATTTCGCTTTTCAGCTCTTCACATGGCTTGCCGGCTGCAAACGCACCACCCGCAAGGCTCAACAAACCTACTGCCAACATGAACTTCTTCATCGGTCGCACTCCCTGGTCGGATTGAAAGAGGCGGGCATCGGGTTATCCACCCGATGCGCTCACCTTGTAGCGCTTTGCCATTCCCTATGGCACTCGGCCAGCGCGCAAGTTCAGAAGACTGGATCAAACTCAGCTGGCGACAATCTTGAAGCCGACCTTCAGCGTTACCTGAAAATGCGCCACCTGGCCGTTTTCGATGTGGCCACGGGTTTCGGTCACTTCGAACCATTCCAGATTGCGCAGGGTCTTGTTGGCTTCGGCCAGCGCGTTATTGATAGCGTCTTCAATGCTGGTGGTGGACGAACCGACCAGCTCGACTTTCTTGTACGTGTGATGGTCACTCATGGCGATCTCCTTGGGTTGGAATGGCGTGTGAAATTGAACCTGGCAGGCAATTGCACTGTTGATTTCGGCGCCGCTGCGCTGCCGAAGTTCAGAATTTCTGCACTTTCTCGAAGTGCTGAAGTCCCAACCAACACACGCCACTCATCACCAATGCAGGAGAGCCACCATGGCCAACACCTCTTTACGTAAAGCCTCGTTGCAAAGCATGGAAGCCGAGATCGAGAGTCTGCTCAAATCGTTGGAAAGCTTGAAAGACGATGCTTCGGACGAGTCGCGCAAGACCCTCAAGGCGCTGAAAAGCAATGCCGAAAGTGCACTGAAACATTCCCGTCATCTGCTCAGCGACGCGTACGAAGAAGTCAAAGTGAAAACCCGCGAGACCGGCATTGCCACTCGTGACTACGCGCAGGAACACCCATGGACCACAGCCGGCGTGGCTGTCGGTGCAATCGGCCTGCTTGCTGCCTACTTTTTGTTCAAGCGCGGCGAGTGATCGGTTTGGCGCAGCTCATTTTTGAGCCACTGCGCCAGTTGCCGGGCGCGCCCGTCCGCGGCGCGCTTGGGTAGCCACAACGCCAGTTGCGCCGGGGTTTCACAAAAGCCCCACGGCGCAACCAGGCGACCCGCCTTCAGATCTTCGGTTACCAGTGGCTCCGGCGCGATCGCCACGCCAAGACCGGCAACCGCTGCCTCCAGCAAATAATACAAATGCTCGAATCCTTGCCCGAGCTTCAACGCCTTGGCGTCGAGGTCGTTCTGCTGCGCCCAGCTCGGCCAGGCCTGCGGCCGAGAGGTGGTGTGCAGCAAGGGCTCATCAAGCAGTTCTGCGGCTGGAGCGGCTTGCAGCTTTCGATAGCCGCTGAACAACGGGCTCATCACCGGGCCGATGCGTTCGGCCGCCAGTTCGTAGACCTGCATATCGGTGGGCCACGGTGGTTCGGCGAACAGCAACAGCGCATCCAGTCCCGGGCGTCGGGGATCGAGATCGCCTTCACCGGCAGACAGGTGCAAACGCAAATCCGGCAGATCGGCATTCAGCCGCCCCAGACGCGGAATGAACCAGCGCGCCAGCAAACTCCCCGAACACCCGAGCACGAACGGCGCATCAGCAGTACTTTGCGTCAGCTCCGCACAGACACTGCGCAACCGATCAAACGCCTCAGCACTGCCATCACGCAGGCGCACGCCGGCATCTGTGAGTTTCAAGCCGCGCCCGTCCTTGATGAACAGGCTCACGCCGAGATGCTCTTCAAGCACCTTCAACTGACGGCTGACCGCGCCGTGGGTGACGTGCAACTGCTCAGCAGCCTGACTGACACTGTTCAATCGGGCGGTGGCTTCGAAGGCGCGCAAGGCATTCAGCGGGGGAAGGTCGTGGCTCATGATATCTGTGAGTTTTCCTGACAGGTTGTGGCGATCTTATCGGTTTTCAGCGTGGGAAGTCAGGGGTAGAGTGGGCGTCATTGTCTTCTGACCGAATTCACCTGGAGCGACCCATGACCCAGACTTCGAACACCTCTGATCTGCGTAACGGCCCTGATGCCAACGGCCTGTTCGGTGCGTTCGGTGGCCGTTATGTAGCGGAAACCCTGATGCCGTTGATCCTCGACCTGGCCCGCGAATACGAAGCGGCCAAGGAAGATCCGGCCTTCAAAGAAGAATTGGCCTACTTCCAGCGGGACTACGTCGGACGTCCGAGCCCGTTGTATTTCGCCGAACGCCTGACCGAATTCTGCGGCGGCGCGAAGATCTACCTCAAGCGTGAAGAGCTGAACCACACCGGCGCGCACAAGATCAACAACTGCATCGGCCAGATCCTGCTGGCGCGGCGCATGGGCAAGAAGCGCATCATCGCCGAGACCGGTGCCGGCATGCACGGCGTGGCCACGGCCACTGTCGCTGCGCGTTTCGGCCTGGACTGCGTGATCTACATGGGCACCACCGACATCGAACGTCAGCAGGCCAACGTCTTCCGCATGAAGCTGCTCGGCGCTGAAGTGATCCCGGTTGTCGCCGGCACCGGCACCCTCAAAGACGCAATGAACGAAGCCCTGCGTGACTGGGTGACCAACGTCGACAATACCTTCTACCTGATCGGCACTGTGGCCGGCCCACACCCTTATCCAGCAATGGTCCGCGATTTCCAGGCCGTCATCGGCAAGGAAACCCGCGATCAGTTGCAAGCTCAGGAAGGTCGTCTGCCGGACAGTCTGGTGGCGTGCATCGGTGGCGGCTCCAACGCCATGGGCCTGTTCCACCCGTTCCTCGACGACAAGAGCGTTGAAATCATCGGCGTCGAAGCCGCCGGTTACGGCATCGAAACCGGCAAGCACGCGGCCAGCCTCAACGGCGGTGTGCCGGGCGTGCTTCACGGTAACCGCACCTTCCTGCTGCAGGACGATGACGGCCAGATCATCGACGCCCACTCGATTTCCGCCGGCCTCGACTATCCCGGCATTGGCCCTGAGCACGCGTGGTTGCACGACATCGGTCGCGTTCAGTACACCTCGGTGACCGACGACGAAGCGCTGGAAGCGTTCCACAAATGCTGCCGCCTGGAAGGGATCATTCCTGCGCTGGAAAGCGCCCACGCCCTCGCCGAAGTGTTCAAGCGTGCACCGAAGTTGCCGAAGGATCACCTGATGGTGGTCAACCTTTCGGGCCGTGGCGACAAGGACATGCAAACCGTGATGCACCATATGCAACAGTCGCAGCAGGAGAAACACTGATGAGCCGCCTGCAAACCCGTTTTGCCGACCTCAAGCAACAGAACCGCGCCGCGCTGGTGACCTTTGTCACCGCCGGTGATCCTGACTACGACACTTCGCTGGCGATCCTCAAAGGCTTGCCGGCGGCGGGTGCCGATGTGATCGAACTGGGCATGCCGTTCACCGATCCGATGGCCGATGGTCCGGCGATCCAACTGGCCAACATCCGTGCGCTGGCGGCCAAACAGAATCTGGCGAAAACCCTGCAAATGGTTCGCGAGTTCCGTGAAGGCAACAGCGACACGCCGCTGGTGTTGATGGGTTACTTCAACCCGATTCACAAATTCGGCGTCGAGCGTTTCATCGCAGAAGCCAAGGATGCCGGCGTCGATGGCCTGATCGTGGTCGACATGCCGCCAGAGCACAATGAAGAGCTGTGCGATCCGGCGCAGGCTGCCGGGCTGGATTTCATTCGCCTGACCACACCGACCACCGACGACGCGCGTTTGCCCCGCGTGCTCAACGGCAGCTCCGGTTTCGTTTACTACGTGTCGGTGGCCGGGGTCACTGGCGCCGGTGCGGCGACCCTGGAACATGTGGAAGAAGCCGTTGCGCGTCTGCGTCGGCACACCGACCTGCCGATCAGCATCGGTTTCGGTATCCGTACGCCGGAGCAGGCTGCTGCCATCGCGCGTCTTGCCGACGGTGTGGTGGTGGGGTCGGCATTGATCGATCACATCGCCAGCGCCGATACGCCTGAGCAGGCGATCGATGGCGTGTTGAGTCTGTGTTCAGCGCTGTCCCAAGGCGTGCGCAAGGCTCGCGCCTAAGACCGCAGGGAAAACAAAAAAGGCTTCAGAACAGGCGTTCTGAAGCCTTTTTTGTGGTCAGGGCAATTGCAGTCCGCCCGAGGCCTTGTGCAGTTTGCGCAGATGCTCGCCAATCTGCTTCACATTGGCCTCGCTGGCGGCAATCTCGGCGGCGCGCTTGGGTTCGAGCAGTTTGCGCACTTCAGTATCGAGGTCGCCGGACAGCGCCAGCAGCTTCTTCTGCCGTTGACTGCTTTCTGCCTCCAGTCGGCTGAACTCGTCTGGCTGCGGCAGACCGTAACCTTTGGAGTCGAGCAGTTCCGCCGGGCGGCTGAGGAAGCCACTGTTGGCAAGGATCTCCTGCAAGGTCGCATTGGCTTTGTCCATGCCGCCGTTCTCCAGCTCGCGGGCGCCGAGGTAGCGTTGCTTGACCTCGTCCTGGGCCAGCAGCAACTGACGGCGGAAGCTGGCTTGCTCCAGCAGCAACAGCGCTGCACTGGTGCGCAGGTCGGCGCGGTCGAACCATTCGCGGCGTTGTTCAGCGCTGAGTGACAGCCACTCTTCGACGGTGCTCTGCTTGATCGGCAGCTGCTTCTTCAGCACATCGAACATCGCCTGATAGCGATCGCGGAACGAGTCGAAGCGGTAACCCAGCCGCAAGGCTTCTTTCGGATCGTCGAGCACACTGGTGTCAGCCAGGCCACGGTCCTTGAGCACTTCCAGCAAACCGTTGGGCATGATGCTGTCGAGGCCTACAAGCTGGCTGTTATTGCTGCCGCTGCGCAACAGTTTCAAGCCTTCCACGGCGCAGTTGTTGGAGAGGAAGAAATAGTTGCCGTCGTAGCTCCAGTGCATCTCGGCGGCATGTTCGACGACGCCTTCGATTTCCTCGCGAGACAGGTTCAGCGGCACCGAAGCGAGGCTGCGCAGCTCGGTCTTGGTGTACTCGTCGATCACTTGCGCCAGCGGCAGCACGAACAGCCGCGACGGGTATTTGCCGACCAGTCCGTCCCAGCTCGACAGCTGCACGTCGCCAACGAAGGCGCGATAGGAGAGCACCAGGTGCTGATCGAGGTCGAGGCGGCAATCCGGACCGCGCGGGCGGCCGGGGGCGCAGATCACCAGGCGCAGCATGCTGTGGCCCCAGCGGCTGACCCAGTTCTGGTTGGCCTCGGCCAGCAGGTAATCGACAGCGTAGACCCGTTCCGGATCGACTTGCCCCAGAGGCTGCTTGGCGAAGTCATTGCCGGCATTGAGAAAGGCGAAGCTCTTGCTGCAGCTGTCCTGCGCCGGCGGCGCCCAGCCGAAATGTTCCTTGTAGTAGCGATACAGCGCCGGGCGGCGGCAAGCGTAGCTCGGGTCGAGGAGGAAATACTCCATGTTGACCGCGACGAATTCCTTGGGGCTGGAAATTTCGTAAAGGTCCGGGCTGCGCGCGATCTGGCGGTTGTGTTGTTCACGCTCGCCACGGCGGCCGACGTACTGCTGCCAACCGGCCAGATCGAGCAGACGCGGATCGTCGCTGATGGTGAAGCGTCGGCCATTCTGCCCGCGACACTCATCGGGAATGCCGATCAGCCCGGCGCTGTTGAAGCGTCGGGTGCAGCGCTGGATCACCGTGCGTTCGGCACTTGGCCATAACCGCGCGCGGTCGTAGATATGAGTGATTTCGTGCAGCACCGTGGCCAGCAGTTCCTGACGCACAGTGCCATGGGGGCGATTGGTTTTCGCTTTCGCTGCGCTGCCATCGGTGAGCCCGGCGAGCAGCCTGCGATTCAGATCGAGTTCGGCGACCAGCGTTGCCTGTCCGTAAGCGTTGGCAGGCATGTCATCGGTCCAGCCGACATCGATGCGCCGATCCAGCCGCTCGATGAAACTCGGCGGCAGCTTGTGCATGGCCTCATCGATCAGCGCCTGACTGGCCTGTACTTGAGCCGGGCTCAGACCCTCGGTCTTGAGCCGCAATTGCAGGGCGGCGTGGGCGCTGTTGCCAAGCAGCAACAACGCCCCGGCCAGCAGCCAGGCGCCAACGGACCTCACAGTGCGAGGATGGCTTCGGCGAGTACCTGATCGCTGGCGTCGCGCGCTTCCGGCACGCGTGTGCGCAAGGTGTTGAGGGCGGCTTCGAGATGCGCGCCACGGATGTCGCCGTTGCTGGCGACGAAACTGGCGGCGTCGTCATGGGCTTCGCGGATGACTTTCGAATCGCGAATCGACGTGGTGGTATCGGAGGTGAAATCGATGGTGCGCTGGGAGGCACGAACGATGATGTTACTGGTGGCTACCAGGGTGTGCGCCTGGGCCACATCGGCCAACACAAACAGGCCAAGGGCGGCAGCAATCAGCGGGCTACGCATGGAACGACTCCGGAAGGAAAAGGATAACTATTGGACGAGAATTGCCTCTGCCAGTTCAAGGTCGCTGGCATGAAGTTTTGGCCGGGTTTTGCGCAGGTAATGCAGCGCCGATTCCAGCCGTGCCCCGCGCCATTCTCCGTCACTGGCAACGAAGGCGGCCGCGTCGTCATGGGCGGCGAGCAGCAGTTTACGGTCGAACGGCGCAGAAGACACCATGCTGGTAGCGTAACCGCTGACAACCGTGCCTTGGGTCGAAGCATTGAAAGCATCGAAGGCGTTGGCAGACATCGCCCAGCAGGCGGTGAATAACGTAGAAGAGATGAGCAGATTTGGAAGAAAGCGCATGGGACTCGACAACTGTTAACGAGCCTGAAGGCTAGCGCAAATGCCCGGGCCAGAGCCAGCATTGAAACATCGGGACACGGCTGCCGTGTCCCGCAATGCGGCAAGCGATCAGAGGGTCAGAATGGCTTGAGCCAATTGGGCGTCGGTGGCATTGAGTTGTGGCGCCTGATGGCGAATGTGATCAAGCGCGCTTTCCAGTTTCACACCACGGATATCGCCTTCGCTGGCCACGAAGCTGGCGGCGTCGTCACGAGCGGCAAGCACGATCTTGTCGTCACGGAACGAGGAGGTCACATCGGAAGTGGCGTCGGAAGAAGCTTTCAGCGCGCCAACGATCGAGTCGGTGGTCACGATGAAGCTGGTAGCGCTGGCGTTGGCAGCCACGGCCAGCAGGGCGGCGGCACTGAGCAGACGAAGACGGGTCATGATGTAACTCCTTTGGATAAACCGTAGTGAGAGGTGGCTCGGTATCTGAGGAGTCAGACGCCTGTCGCGCAGCGTTCGCCACGTTCTGCCTGGATATTAGGCTGCCAAACTCGGTTCGCCCAGTGGTGGCCACACTTACTCAAGCCGGGCCGGGAACTGTACCTGTACATTCATATAAATATTGAAACTGTACCTTTATCGGTTCAGGTACGTGTTGGAGTCATCCTCTGCGTCCTGAAACGACAAAACCCGCCGTGGTTTCCCACGACGGGTTCTGTTTGTGCAATTCGGGTTGCTGGCGGTGGGTCTGACGACCAGAGCCAGCGACGCTGCTTAGCGCCAGAACGGCTTGCTCAGCTCTTCGTAGCGTTGAGCTTCGCTGATACCGGCGTCGGCCAGCAGACGCGAATCCAGACGGGCCAGTTGATGGCGGCTGGAGATGCGGCGCTGCCACAGCATCAGGTTGGCAAGAACGCGCAGAGGCAGGGAAGCCTGGGTGTTTACAGCTTTGTCTTCGAAGAACAGTTCGGAACTGAGTGTACGTTCCATGGTTGACATCCTTCCGCTTGTGGCGGGATCAGGTAGTGGTTTGACTGGTGCCCATGATCCTCTCGTTTGCCTAGTCTCTGTAGATACAGTTCAACTGTATTGTGAGTGACCAGTTAACTGTTTACGCGGGGTGTATGGGTCGAAATTGGGCAAACTGTACTTGTCTGCACTTGATTGGTGCGTTTCCGTACATTTTTGAGAGATCAGTAAGGATTTACTGTAGGAAAAGACCGGTACAGCATTACAGTTTTTGGCGAGAAGGCGTCTTGTCGATAGCCACCGATGCAAATCGTATTTGCGCCAGTGGCTATCTGTACGAGTTACCCCGCGAGCATGCGCCCGGTTTCTTCCAGGTTCATATGCCAGCTCAGGGCTTCGCGCAGAATATGCGGGGTATGACCGCCTACCGCGCAAGCCGCGTTGAAGTAATCATTCAGTGCCTGACGAAAGTCAGGGTGTACACAGTTGTCGATGATCACCCGCGCGCGCTCCCGTGGCGCCAGGCCGCGCAGGTCGGCCAACCCCACTTCGGTCACCAGAATGTCGACATCGTGCTCGGTATGGTCAACGTGGCTGACCATCGGCACCACGCTGGAAATCGCGCCACCTTTGGCAATCGACTTGGTCACGAACACTGCCAGATGCGCGTTGCGCGCGAAGTCGCCGGAGCCGCCGATGCCATTCATCATCCGCGTGCCGCAGACATGAGTGGAGTTGACGTTGCCATAGATATCGAACTCCAGGGCGGTGTTGATGCCGATGATGCCCAGGCGCCGCACCACTTCCGGGTGATTGGAGATCTCCTGAGGCCGCAGGATCAGTTTGTCCTTGTACTTCTCCAGGTTGCCGAATACATCGCTGTTGCGCCGCTCGGACAGGGTGATCGAGCTGCCCGAAGCAAAGCTCAGCTTGCCGGCATCGATCAGGTCGAAGGTCGAATCCTGCAGCACTTCGGAGTACATGGTCAGGTCTTCGAACGGCGAGTCGATCAAGCCACACATCACCGCGTTGGCGATATTGCCGATCCCGGCCTGCAACGGGCCGAGCTTGTTGGTCATGCGCCCGGCAGCCACTTCCTGCTTGAAGAACGTGATTAGATGTTCAGCGATGGCATTGGTGTCGACGTCCGGTACCGACACCGTGGACGGCGAGTCCGACTGCTGAGTGATGACAATCGCAACGATCTTCTCCGGCGGAATCGGAATCGCCGTGCTGCCGATACGATCATCCACTTTCACCAGCGGGATTGGCGTCCGCGTCGGGCGGTACGTGGGGATATAGATGTCGTGCAGGCCCTCGAGGTTGGCGTTGTGCGCCAGGTTGATCTCGACGATTACCTGTTTGGCGAAAATCGCAAAGCTCGCCGAGTTGCCCACCGAAGTGGTCGGCACGATATGGCCTTGCTCGGTGATGGCGACTGCTTCGATGACGGCGATGTCCGGCAGCTTCAATTGCTGATTGCGCAATTGCTCCACGGTTTCGGAGAGATGCTGGTCGATGAACATCACTTCGCCGGCGTTGATTGCCTTGCGCAACGTGCTGTCGACCTGAAACGGCATGCGCCGCGACAGCACGCCGGCCTCGGTCAATTGCTTGTCGAGGTCGTTGCCGAGGCTGGCGCCGGTCATCAGGCTGATTTTCAGCGGCGTGACCTTGGCGCGCTCGGCCAGTGCGTGGGGCACGGCCTTGGCTTCGCCGGCGCGGGTGAAACCGCTCATGCCGACGGTCATGCCGTCTTCAATCAGAGCAGCGGCGTCGGCAGCGCTCATCACTTTGTCCAACAACGAAGGCAGGCGAATACGGTCACGGTACATGGATTATTATCTCGGGCAACGAGTAGCAGGATGCGCAGTCTAGTGAATTTGGCCGGCGCCTGTCCCGCTACCAAGGTCGCAAACGAGGCCTCTATTTCGCGGGTTTCAAGTAAAACACCGTTACCGGATCTGCAACAACGCGGCAAATTGTCCGTCATCTGACGCAAACAAAAACGCCCCGACAAGTCGGGGCGTTCGTTATAGCAGCGGCGGGTTATTCGACTGCTTTGACCATGTCTTCGATGACTTTTTTCGCGTCGCCGAAGACCATCATGGTCTTGTCCAGATAGAACAGCTCGTTGTCCAGGCCGGCATAGCCGCTGGCCATCGAGCGCTTGTTGACGATGATGGTCTTGGCTTTGAACGCTTCGAGAATCGGCATCCCGGCAATCGGCGACTTCGGATCGTTCTTCGCGGCCGGGTTGACCACATCGTTCGCACCGAGCACCAGCACCACGTCGGCCTGGCCGAACTCAGAGTTGATGTCTTCCATCTCGAACACCTGGTCGTAAGGCACTTCGGCCTCGGCGAGCAGGACGTTCATGTGTCCCGGCATCCGACCCGCTACCGGGTGGATTGCGTACTTGACCGTCACGCCACGGTGGGTCAGCTTCTCGGTCAGTTCCTTCAGCGCATGTTGAGCACGCGCTACCGCCAGACCGTAACCCGGCACGATGATCACGGTGTCGGCATTGGTCAGCAGGAAGGTTGCGTCATCAGCCGAACCGGATTTCACCGGGCGGGCTTCCTTCGCGCCGGCAGGACCAGCATCTGCCGTATTGCCGAAGCCGCCGAGCAGTACATTGAAGAAGGAACGGTTCATCGCCTTGCACATGATGTACGAGAGGATCGCACCGCTCGAACCCACCAGGGAGCCGGCAATGATCAGCATCGAGTTGTTCAGCGAGAAACCGATCCCCGCCGCCGCCCAGCCGGAATAGCTGTTGAGCATCGACACCACCACCGGCATGTCGGCGCCGCCGATCGGGATGATGATCAGCACGCCCATCACGAATGCGAGTGCCAGCATCAGTGCGAAGGCAGTGAGGTTGCCGGTGAGCATGAAGGTCAGGCCGAGAACCAGAGTCGCCAGACCCAGCACCGCATTGAGCTTGTGCTGACCGGAGAACTGTACCGGTGCGCCCTGGAACAGGCGGAACTTGTATTTGCCCGACAGCTTGCCGAAGGCAATCACCGAACCGGAGAAGGTAATTGCACCGATGGCGGCTCCGAGGAACAGCTCCAGGCGGTTACCTGCCGGGATCGAGTCGCCCAGCTGTTTCACGATACCCAGCGATTGCGGCTCAACCACCGCCGCAATGGCAATGAACACCGCCGCGAGGCCGATCATGCTGTGCATGAACGCCACCAGTTCCGGCATCTTGGTCATTTCAACACGCTTGGCCATGATCGACCCGGCAGTGCCACCTACCAGCAAGCCGACGATGACGTAACCGATACCGGCCGTAGCCAGTTCAGCCCCGAGCTTATAGATGAGGCCGACGGTGGTCAGGATGGCCAACGCCATGCCGAGCATGCCGAACAGGTTGCCGCGTCGCGAGGTGGTCGGGTGCGACAGGCCTTTGAGGGCCTGGATAAAGCAGATCGACGCGATCAGGTAGAGCGTCGTGACGAGATTCATGCTCATTACTTCGGCGCCTCTTCTTTTACTTTCGGGGCTTTCTTCTTGAACATCTCAAGCATGCGGCGGGTAACCAGGAAGCCACCGAACACATTGACCGCCGCCAGTGCCACGGCCAGCGTGCCCATGGTCTTGCCCAGCGGCGTTACGGTGAGTGCGGCGGCAAGCATGGCGCCGACAATCACGATCGCCGAGATTGCGTTGGTCACTGCCATCAATGGCGTGTGCAGCGCAGGCGTGACGTTCCAGACCACGTGGTAACCGACATAAATCGCCAGCACGAAGATGATCAGGTTGTAGATACCGGGGGAGATAAGCTCTTCCATCGTCTGAATCCCTGCTTAGGCGTTTTTGCGGATGACTTGGCCGTCGCGGCACATCAGGCACGCGGCGACGATGTCGTCTTCGAGGTTGACGTCGAACTGGCCTTCTTTGGTGAACACCAGCTTGAGGAAGTCCAGCAGGTTGCGTGCGTACAGTGCCGAAGCGTCTGCAGCGACTTCACCGGCGAGGTTGGTCGGACCGACGATGGTTACACCGTTTTCCACAACGACCTGATCGGCCACGGTCAGCGGGCAGTTGCCACCCTGAGCGGCGGCAAGGTCGATGACCACCGAACCCGGTTTCATCTGCGCCACGGTCTCGGCGCTGAGCAGCGTCGGCGCCTTGCGGCCCGGAATCAGTGCGGTAGTGATGACGATATCGGCCTGCCTGGCGCGCTCGTGCACGGCGAGGGCCTGACGCTGCATCCAGCTTGCCGGCATCGGCCGTGCGTAACCGCCGACACCGACGGCGCATTCGCGTTCTTCATCGGTCTCGTAAGGCACGTCGACGAACTTGGCGCCGAGGGATTCGATCTGTTCCTTCACCGCTGGGCGTACATCGGACGCTTCGATGACAGCACCGAGGCGTTTGGCCGTGGCAATCGCCTGCAATCCGGCCACGCCTGCGCCGAGAATCAGCACGCGCGCCGCTTTCACCGTACCCGCAGCGGTCATCAGCATTGGCATGAAGCGTGGATAGTAGTGCGCGGCCAGCAATACCGCTTTGTAGCCGGCAATGTTTGCCTGCGACGACAACACATCGAGACTCTGCGCCCGCGAGGTACGCGGCGCGGCTTCGAGGGCGAACGCGGTAATGCCGCACTCGGCCATTTTTGCGATGGTCTCGTTGTTGAACGGATTGAGCATGCCCACCAGCACCGTACCGCGCTTGATCAGCGTCAGTTCGGCATCGCTTGGCGCGACCACTTTGAGAATCAGCTCGGCGCCAAACGCGTCATTGGCGCTGCCAATGCTTGCGCCGGCCGCTTCATAGGCACTGTCGACGACACTGGCTTTGATGC
Organism: Pseudomonas sp. NDM; assembly: GCF_003105095.1. Lineage (NCBI taxonomy): Bacteria > Pseudomonadati > Pseudomonadota > Gammaproteobacteria > Pseudomonadales > Pseudomonadaceae > Pseudomonas > Pseudomonas sp. NDM. Next base: position 71,690 of record NZ_QETJ01000013.1, read on the forward strand.
CGGCGCCGCTTTGCACAGTGACCTTATGGCCTTGGCTGATCAGCTTCTTGATGGTTTCCGGGGTTGCAGCAACCCGTGTTTCACCGGTCTGGGTTTCGAGAGGAACACCAATGTGCACGTCAAATCTCCTGCGTGATCTTATTGAGTAAACCCATGCACTGCGGATGGTGCGACTGGGGCGGCCGATCACCACGATCCCGCCGAATCAGGGCGGGGCGCGGCATTTTGCAGGCGAACTTTATGCCCTTCAAGGGATTATGACGGGTGACGGAAAATTAACTACAAGTCATGCCGTGACCGAATGTCGCAGATGGCCAGTGGAACCCCTTGCAGGCCGTGCCTTGCAAGGATTCTGGCTGAATTTGAAAAAAATTCGCATCGGTGGCGTGAATAGGCAGTAATGAGTCGCCCGTAGAGGCTCAAAGCCACGCCGTTGGCAGCTTGTGGGACGTCTGTACGACTTTCGGATACAGTCTGCGAAAACGCGACAAATAGTTATATCTGTAGGGCTTTCAATTATCTGACTACGGGGTTAGGTATTGCCGAGAGCCTTTATTCTTCTAGGCTGTAGCTTCGCGCCTGGTTTACCAGCCAGTCGCGAAATGCCTTTAGCGATGCTGATTCGACCTTTCGCTCCGGAATCATCAGGTAATACGCCTTGATGCTGGGGAGCGCTTGAGGGTTGGCAACCACCAAACGTTTCTCGGCCAGCTCGCGCTGGATCAGAAACGGCGGAATCAGCGCGACGCCCATGTCGTGCATGGCTGCCTGGGCAAGCATGGAGAATAGCTCGTAGCGGGGACCTGTCATGTCGCGAGGGATATTCAACTGCTGCGAGTTGAACCACTGGCGCCAGGCGTAAGGTCGGGTGGTTTGCTGCAGCAGCGGTAGTTCAGCGATGGCTGCAGCTGTCATCTGCTTGCGATTGCCGAGCAGGGCGGGGCTGCACACCGGCATCGGATTCTCGCCCATCAACCTGTGGGATTCAGTACCCGACCAGTCGGCATCACCGAAGTAGATCGCGGCATCGAATTCGGTGTCGGCAAACAGGAACGGCCGGGTGCGGTTGGTCAGGTTGACGGTCACTTCCGGGTGCTTGAGCTGGAAATCCTTGAGGCGAGGCAGCAGCCATTGCGTGCCGAAGGTCGGGACGACGGCGAGCTCGATGACGTTGGTGCCTTGCTGGCCCATCACCGAGAGCGTGTCGCGCTCCACTGCGTCGAGCTGAGTCGCCACCCGGCGGCTGTAGGAAAGGCCCGCCTCAGTCAGTTTCACTCCACGTCGCGAGCGTCGGAACAGTTCCACGCTGAGGAAGTCTTCAAGGCTGGCGATCTGTCGGCAAATGGCGCCTTGGGTGAGGGAAAGCTCTTCCGCTGCGCGTGTAAAGCTCTCGTGGCGCGCGGCGGCTTCGAAACTGATCAGGGCAGTGGTGCTGGGTATCTTCCTGCGCATGTACGTCAACCTCACTAATGCGCCGCATAAATGGCATTTCGCGACGGTTCGGAGTGAGAAATTAGCACAACAGAATGCAAAATCCTCGTTTGCCGCGATGGCGAACCGCGCCTAGGATCAATGCCACGTTAATTCACCCGATTGCGAGGGCACACTCATGGGCGGTAAAGCTAGCTTCAACTGGATCGATCCCCTGCTGCTGGATCAACAGCTCACCGAAGAAGAGCGGATGATCCGCGACACCGCCGCGCAGTTCGCTCAGCAGAGCCTGGCGCCGCGTGTACTCGAAGCTTTCCGTCATGAGAAGACCGACCCGGCAATCTTTCGGGAGATGGGTGAAGTAGGCCTGCTCGGCGCGACCATTCCGGAGCAATACGGCGGCAGCGGTCTGAACTATGTCAGCTACGGCCTGATTGCCCGTGAGGTCGAGCGCGTCGACTCCGGCTATCGCTCGATGATGAGTGTGCAGTCCTCACTGGTGATGGTGCCGATCAACGAATTCGGTACCGAAGCACAGAAACAGAAGTACCTGCCGAAACTGGCTTCCGGCGAATGGATCGGTTGCTTTGGCCTGACCGAGCCGAACCACGGTTCCGATCCGGGCGCGATGATTAGCCGGGCGCGCAAGGTCGATGGCGGCTACAGCCTGACCGGCGCGAAAATGTGGATTACCAACAGCCCGATCGCCGACGTATTCGTGGTGTGGGCCAAGGACGACGCCGGCGACATTCGTGGCTTCGTTCTGGAGAAAGGCTGGAAAGGCCTGAGCGCTCCGGCGATTCACGGCAAGGTCGGCCTGCGCGCTTCCATCACCGGCGAGATCGTCATGGACAACGTGTTCGTGCCGGAAGAAAACATCTTCCCGGACGTCCGTGGTCTGAAAGGTCCATTCACTTGCCTCAACTCCGCACGCTACGGCATTTCCTGGGGCGCGCTGGGCGCCGCCGAGTTTTGCTGGCACACCGCGCGCCAATACACCCTGGACCGTCAGCAATTCGGCCGCCCATTGGCCGCGACGCAACTGGTGCAGAAGAAACTCGCCGACATGCAGACCGAGATCACTCTGGCGCTGCAAGGCTGCCTGCGACTGGGGCGGATGAAGGACGAAGGCACCGCCGCCGTTGAAATCACTTCGATCATGAAGCGCAACTCCTGCGGCAAGTCGCTGGATGTCGCGCGGATGGCGCGCGACATGCTCGGTGGCAATGGCATCTCTGATGAATTCGGCGTGGCCCGTCACCTGGTCAATCTGGAAGTGGTGAATACCTATGAAGGTACCCACGACGTTCACGCGCTGATCCTCGGGCGTGCGCAAACCGGTCTGCAGGCGTTCTATTAACAGGAGGGCGGACCATGGGCGCGCTGTCGCATCTGCGAGTACTGGATTTATCGCGCGTGTTGGCCGGGCCGTGGGCCGGGCAGATACTCGCCGACCTTGGCGCCGAAGTGATCAAGGTCGAGCGCCCGGGTAATGGTGACGACACTCGGGCGTGGGGGCCGCCCTTCCTCAAGGACGCTTACGGCGAGAACACGTCGGAAGCGGCGTATTACCTGTCGGCCAACCGCAACAAGCAATCGGTCACCATCGACTTCACCCGTCCCGAAGGGCAGAAGCTGGTGCGCGACCTGGCGGTGAAGTCGGACATTCTGATCGAGAACTTCAAGGTTGGCGGTCTGGCGGCGTATGGTCTGGACTATGAGTCGCTGAAGGCACTCAACCCGAATCTGATCTATTGCTCCATCACCGGCTTCGGCCAGACCGGTCCTTACGCCAAGCGTGCAGGGTATGACTTCATGATCCAGGGCCTTGGCGGCTTGATGAGCCTGACCGGGCGCCCCGAAGGAGACGAAGGCGCCGGACCGGTGAAGGTGGGCGTGGCGCTGACGGATATCCTCACCGGGCTTTATTCGACCGTGGCGATCCTCGCGGCATTGGCTCATCGCGATCACGACGGTGGTGGCCAACACATCGATATGGCGTTGCTGGACGTGCAAGTTGCGTGTCTGGCCAATCAGGCCATGAATTACCTGACCACGGGCAATGCCCCAAAGCGGCTGGGCAATGCGCATCCCAACATCGTGCCTTATCAGGATTTTCCTACGGCGGATGGCGACTTCATCCTCACCGTGGGTAATGACGGGCAATTCCGCAAGTTCGCCGAAGTCGCTGGGCAACCGCAGTGGGCGGATGATCCTCGCTTCGCGACGAATAAACTGCGGGTGGCGAACCGCGCAGTATTGATCCCCTTGATCCGCCAGGCGACGGTCTTCAAGACGACGGCCGAGTGGGTTGCTCAACTGGAACAGGCGGGCGTGCCTTGTGGGCCGATCAATGATCTGGCGCAGGTGTTCGAGGATCCGCAGGTGAAGGCGCGCGGTCTGGCTATCGAGTTGCCGCATGCGCTGGCGGGCATGGTGCCGCAGGTAGCCAGTCCGATTCGGTTGTCGGAGACGCCGGTCGAGTATCGGTATGCGCCGCCTTTATTAGGGGAGCATACGCTGGAGGTTCTTCAGCGAGTGTTGGGGCTGGGGGCGGGTGCGGTGGCTGCACTTAAGGTAGAAGGAGTCCTCTGAGTCTTTCTTCTATATAGAGGGCACTGATTTCTCTTTCGATTGGCTGTTTTTTAGCCAATCTGCAAGTTGTTGAAAGAAAAGCGAAATTAACGGTTGACGGCAGATTCCAGAGGTCTATAATTCGCCCCACTTCCGGCGCAGTCGAAACGGAAAACTCCTTGAGATTCAAAGAGTTACGCAGTTTTCGGCAGCGGCTCGCTTCAGATCATCGAAGCCTGGAAGGAGTTGAAAGAGCAGTGATGTTCGGCTCTTTTAACGGTTCGGTCTTCTCGGTCGAAAGCGGAGAAAAAGAGGTGTTGACAGCAGCGATTAACGCTGTAGAATTCGCCTCCCGCTAACGAGAGATCGGAAGCGCAAGTGGTTGAGGTTGTTGAGGAATTCTTCGAAAACTTCTGAAAATA
>NZ_QETJ01000014.1:0-72078 GCF_003105095.1 Pseudomonas sp. NDM
TCCAACATCAGTGTTGACTGACACGACGCCTTCGCGAGCAGGCTCGCTCCCACAGTTGGTTTTGTGGTGCTGGGTAGAGCAGCGCAACTTACTGCGCCGGTTCTGGTGTCTGAAAGTCCTTACATCCGGAATCTTCAGACAAGCCCCATCGTGAATGCAGGTATATTCGTCGCGGCGGGATAATCATCGCATTCCATCGAAAATAACGGACTGATCTCATGGATACTTCGCAAGAAAACCCTCTGGAAACATCACTCCGACTGGCCGCCGACGAACCCGCGCATCGTCCAGAGTTCTATCGCACGCTTCTGGATTCCACCGTCTACATCCTCGGCACAGCGGGTGCTGCTCAAGGCCATGTCAATCTCGAAGCCGGCAGCAACATCAGCATCGCCCATTGGCAGAAGCCCGATGGCACGCCGGTCATTCCGTTCTTCTCCTCGCTGCCAACACTGCAACAATCCATCGACAGCGAGCAGAGCTACGTTGAGATCCCCGCCCGGTCACTGTTCGAAATCACGTTGGGCGCGTTGCTCTTCCTCAATCCCAAGTCGCCCTACGGCAAAGAGTTCGTCCCGGATGAAGTGCAACACCTGCTCTCGGGTGAAATCGGCCGTCCCGCCACGCAACGCACGGTTGAGAAAGAAACCAATGTGTTGCTTGGACAACCTTCGGACTATCCATCGGCCATGGTTCACTCGCTCTCGCAACTGCTGGCCAAACATCCAAACGTGAAGCGCGCATTTCTGGCACTGATGCACGACGCCTCGATCGATGAAAAACCGCACCTGATCGTCGGCATCGAAGCAGATGGCGATATCGAGCAGGTCATGCGCGAAGCCGGCAACGTCGCTGGGGACACAGCGCCAGATGGCGGACCGGTTGATTTTTGTCGCGTGCTGGTCGGAGAGGCCGGGCTGAGTGATTACTTCCTCAAGGAGACCAAACCGTTCTACGAACGCAAGTCACCGAGCAAGCTGCGTTCTTTTTTTGGCTTTGGTTGAATACGTTCTGACGAGATCGCAGTCGTCTGCATGTCGCTTGATCAGAGGGCGAGTGGTCGATTCTGATGAGCGCGCCCTTGGATTCTTTCAACCCGCCCTCATAACAATGCATATCCCCATCGTCTCCGAGAGGAAGGACACACCATGACCACTCAAACCGAAACTGCCATTCTCGCCGGCGGCTGCTTCTGGGGCATGCAGGACCTGTTGCGTCGCTACCCGGGCGTGCTGAAAACCCGCGTCGGTTACACCGGCGGCGATGTGCCGAATGCCACCTACCGTAACCACGGCAACCACGCCGAAGCCATCGAGATCGAGTTCGATCCCGCTGTGATCAGCTACCGGCAGATCCTTGAGTTCTTCTTCCAGATCCACGACCCGAGCACGCCGAACCGTCAGGGCAACGATCTTGGCCCGAGCTATCGCTCGGCGATCTACTACCTCAACGACGAGCAACGCGCCGTCGCCGAAGACACCGCTGCCGATGTCGACGCTTCGAAGCTATGGCCCGGCAAAGTGGTCACCGAGATCGAACCGGCCGGCCCCTTCTGGGAAGCGGAACCCGAGCACCAGGATTACCTGGAGCGGATTCCGAATGGCTACACCTGCCACTTCATCCGACCGAACTGGAAACTGCCGAAGCGCGCTTAAAGAAACGGGTGATGGCGGGGTTCAATGCGCCGCCACTGCCGAAGCTCCGACAGAGCGCGGGCCCGACTTGAAACCGTGGGCCCGGGCACCCCAGGCGATGGCGAAGCCGATAGCCACCAGTGCCAGCATGGCCCACGGAAATGCGGTAACGCCCCAGCGATCGAGCAGCACGCCGCCGACGACACCGCTGCCAGCGATCGCGCTGTTCCACGCCACCACGTTCAACGACAAGGCGACATCCGCTCCGTCGCCCGCCGCATCCGCCAGCGCGGTTTGCAGCAAAGTTGCCGCGCCGCCAAAGGTCAAACCCCATACCGCCACGCCAACGTAGATCACCTCCGGCATACCCCCGCCAAAACCCAGCGCCACGCAGACGACGGCAAACGTCGCAAGGCTCAGAAGGACCGTCGTACGCAGCAGCGGCTCGACCAGCTTCGCCGTCAGCCATATGCCCGCCAGCGCAGCAATGCCAAAGACCAACAAGACCAGATCAACACGATCGGCCATTCCTGCCGGCGCAATGAACGGCGCAATGTAGGTGTAGAGAATGTTGTGCGCGAGCATCCAGCTGATCACCACCGCAAGCACAGGGCGAACGCCCGGGGTGGTCAGGACGTTGCGCAGCGGCAGGCGTTGATGGGCCGGTTGCGGCGGGTAATCCGGCACTTTCACCAGCACCCAGACGATCAATAACAGGGTCAGCGCCGACATGAGGCCGAATGTGCTGCGCCAGCCGACCAGCCCGCCGAGCCACGTCCCCAGCGGCACGCCCAGCGACAGCGCAATCGGCGTACCGACCATTGCCAGTGCCAGTGCCTTGCCCTGCTGCTCGGGTTCGACCATGCGTCGCGCATAGCCGGCCAACAAACTCCACGCCAACCCCGCTGCGACCCCGGCGAAGAAGCGCGCGACCAGCGTTACGCCGTAGTGTGACGACAGCGCAGTGATCGAATTGAACACCAGGAAGCCGACGATCGTCAGCAGCAGCACATTGCGGCGCCGCCAGCCGCGGGTGGCGATGGTCATCGGGATCACCGCCAGTACCGACCCCAATGCGTATGCGGTCACCATTTGCCCTGCCATGGACGGCGAAATCGTTAAACCCTCGCTGATCAGCGGCAGCAAGCCGGCGGGCAGGGTTTCGGTGACGATACAGATGAAGCCTGTCATCGCCAGCGCCAGCAAAGCGCCGATGGGCAGGCGTTTTGGAGTGGCTGTCAACGTAATTGATGGTGTCACGGGATACTCCTTGAAAAGCCTTCGCTGATATAAATACCGATCGATCTAGATCCTGAACGCGCACAAGGAGCGTTGTCAACAATTTCTGTATCGACTAGTCTTTATATGAATTCAACGAGGAGCTTTGCCATGGCGAGAACCGGTCGCCCCCGTCAGTTTGATCGCGACGACGCTGTCGATCAGGCCATGCAGCTGTTCTGGCAACACGGCTACGACGCGACATCGCTCGCCCAATTGAAGGCCGGACTTGGCGGAGGGATTTCAGCGCCGAGCTTCTACGCCGCGTTCGGTTCCAAGGAAGCCTTGTTCGATGAATGTGTGCAGCGTTATCTGACAACCTACGCGCAAGTCACCGAATGCCTGTGGGACGAAAGTCTGGCACCGCGCGATGCCATCGAGAGCGCGTTGCGCCAGTCGGCACGCATGCAGTGCGACGATGCGCATCCCAAGGGCTGCATGGTCACTTTGGGCGTCATGAGCGCACCAAGCCCGGAAAATGCCCACGTGGTGCGAGCCCTGACCCGCTCACGCCAGCGCACCCGCGCGGGAATTCAAGCCTGCGTCGAGCGCGCTGTGAGTGCCGGTGAGCTGGCCAGCGACACAAATTCGGCGGCGATGGCGACGGTATTCGACAGTTTCCTGCAAGGCATATCCATACTCGCCAGAGACAACACCGCGCTGGAAAGCATCGATGCTGCCATTACTCAGATCATGCAAACCTGGGACATTGCCGCCACTCGCACCACCCTCTGATCAAATCACAGATGCACCGGCACCGCTGCCGAGCCCGGCTCCGGCACGTCGACATTGACCTTCAGTGCTATCAGCAACGCGGCCAGCAACATCAGAATGCCGGCCGCGACAAACACACCATTGATGCCGCTGAAACTGAACACCGAACCGCCGGCGGCAGCGCCTGCGGCAATCGCCGACTGCACCGACGCGACGACCATGCCGCCTGCGCTTTCGGCCTGATCGGGTACCGAACGCGCCACCCAGTTCGACCACGCTACCGGCACACCACCAAAAGCCATCCCCCAGAGCGCCAGGAGCACCGCCTGCCCGGTGACCGAGGCCGGGAAGCCGACCAGCGCCAGAGCGGCAACGCCCACCAGCACCGGCATCAGCACCAGGGTCGCCCGTGGACTGCGCTGCAACAGCCACCCGGCGAACAGCGTGCCGGCAAAGTTCGCCACGCCGAAACCGAGCAGCATCAGTGCCAGCGTCTGCGGGCCGACGCCGGTGGTGCTTTCCAGAAATGGCCTGATGTAGGTGAACAACGCAAAGTGACCGGTGTGCACCAACACGCAGCCGAACATGCCGATGGCAATACCCGGTCGCAGCAAAACCTCCAGTACCGTGCGCAGGCGTGACGGACGGTGCGGCGCCAGACTCGGTAACGTGAACAGTTGAAACATCAGCGTCACCACGCCCACCGCCGCCGCTGCGAAAAACGCACTGCGCCAGCCAAACTGCCCGCCGAGGTAACTGCCCAACGGCACCGCCACCACGGTACCCACAGCGATCCCGCTGAAGATGATCGACAGCGCGCGGGGCAGCAGCGCCGCCGGCACCAGGCGCATCGCCACGGCCGCCGCCATGCTCCAGAATCCGCCCAGGGCGATGCCCAAAAGGATTCGCATGATCAGCAACACTGCGAGGCTGGACGAGAATGCGACCAGCAGATTCGATGCGATCATCAGAGCCGAAAAACCGAGCAATACCAAGCGCCGATCAAGGCTGCGGGTTAATCCTGGCACCAGCAATCCGGCAAACAGCGCGACCACCGCTGTCACCGTCACAGCTTGTCCGGCCAACGCTTCGCTCACGCCGAGATCGAGCGCCATCGGCGTCAACAGGCTGGCCGGCAGATATTCCGCCGTGAGCAGACCGAACACCCCCATCGCGAGTGAAAACACCGCCATCCACGCCGGCACCAGCGGCTCCTCGTCAGCGCGCACACCCACAGCGGATCGCCCGTCACATACACAATCATTCATCGCAAGACTCCGTCGGACATTTCGAAAGCGCAGTCTATGGGTGGCAAACCGGATGATCTATGATGCACAGTCTTGAACTTTTGATCGAAACCCCGAACATGAGCAGCACTGATCCCTTTTCACTGTCCTCGGACCTCATCACTGAGTTGCTGCGCAGCATGCGTCTGCGTGGCGTGCAATACCGGCGGATCCACGCCGGTCCGCCATATGGCCTGGGTTTTAGCGACAAGTCCGGCCATGCGTATTTCCACTTCGTCGCCGCTGGCTCGACGGTGTTGCAGCTTGACGACGGCAGTCTGTACGAATTGTCGGCGGGCAATGCGGTATTCATCGCCCACGGTGCCGCGCATCAGTTGCTGTCACACCCCGGCGCCGAGGTGCAGGACATTGCCAGCGCCGTTGCCGCGCCACTCGGCGACACGGTCTGTGCGGTTCAGGTCGGGCAGAGCACCGATTCGCCCGATAGCGCCCTGCTCTTCAGCGGTTGCATGGAATTCGAACTCGGCAGCCTGCAAGGCCTCGGTCGGCTGATGCCGGGACTGATGCTGATCGACGCAGGCGGCCAGCGCTATCCGGGCCTCATGCCGATCCTCGCGACCATGGAACGCGAAGTCAGCGCAGCGCGCATCGGCTTCGCCGGCATTCTCGCCCGCCTTGCCGACGTCGTGGCTGCGATGATCGTTCGCGGCTGGGTCGAATGCGCTTGCGGCAATGCCTCCGGTCTCGTCGCCGCGCTGCGCGACCCACGTCTGGCCCAGGCCTTGCTGGCCTTGCACCAGCAACCGGGCCGCGACTGGAGCGTCGCCGAACTGGCAACGCTCTGCAACACCTCACGCTCAGTCTTCGCCGAACGCTTCCAGACCACCCTCGGCACCCCGCCACTGCGCTACGCCACCGAATTGCGAATGCGCCTGGCCAGTCAGTGGCTGACGCTGGAAAGGCTGCCGATCGAAGAAGTGGCGCAACGCTTGGGCTACACCTCCCAGGCCGCGTTCAGTCGCGCGTTCAAGCGCATCACGGGAAACTCGCCGGGAGCGAGTCGGCGCCAGCGCGCAATACTAGAATCGCACTAAGAGGGCAGCGATGAATCCGAACCGCCCTCACCGCTGGATTTTGTCCAGCCCCGCGCTCACCCGCTCAGCAGCCTGCAAATCGCCGCGCGCCTCCAGTTCCTGCGCCACCTGACGCAACTGCTCGACCGTCAGTCCCACATTCAGACTGATCTTCAGATGCGACTCCAGCTGCGATTCCACTCCAGCCATTGCCGCCAGTGCACCAACAGTCGCCAACTCTCGATCCGTCCATGCAAGGTTGTCGCGGGCGAAGATGTCGCCGAACAGATGCACTTTCAGAAACTGATCGATCGCCGGGGCGAATTCGAATAGCGGGCCGGACACTGGCGCGCCGACCAGACGGGTCTGATTGTCGGTGCCGAGCTCGGTGAGCGCATACCCCGACGGCACCGGACCGGGCTCGCGTCCTGGCACGTCGTCGATGCCCCGCGCAGCGCGTTCCTCCACGACTTTCATCAGCAGGGACAAGGCGTTGAGGCTGCGCGGGAAGCCGGCGTAGGCATACAGCTGCACCAGAATTTCCTTGGTTTCGCTGATGCTCAGCCCAGCGTCGAGGCCACGATTGAGCGCGTCGTGCAAACGCGGCATGTCGCCGATGGCCGTGTTGGCGGCAATCGGGGCGATCGCCAGTTGCTTAGGGGTCAAAGGCTGTTCTTTCATGATCGGTTTCTCCGGTGATCGGGAAGGATTGGCGCAAAGAGGATTCACGCAGGCAGCACTGGCGAGCACTGCACAGCCGAGGGCCAGGGCTCGAAGAAGGCGCCGTTGATGCAGCGTATTCCGATTCATCAAGGACTCTCCTCACTCTTCAGAAGTGAACGTCACCCGCACATCGCCGCGTCCCAAGGCCTCGGCGAGGCCCTGCGGCCGGTCGATGCGACCAAGACGCGAATAGCGGTAAGACGAATCGAAGGTTTTGTAGAAGACCACCAACGTATCGTCGCCATACAAAAGAAAATCGCCATTGTGGATGGTGCCCGGCCGGTACGGCTGAGTGGGCAATGGCGGCTGCACGGTGGCGTATTTTTCATTGCTGTGCAGGTCGGTCATGTCCAGGCTCAGCGGCAAACGCGTGAGCAATTCCCGAGTGCTCGGGTTGTCATCCAGGGCAATGGCAAAGCGCTGTTTTCCGATAGTCATCCACATCGTGGTGTCCTGCGCAGAGGTAGTGGCAGACAGAGCAAAAGACATCCATGGCATCAGCACACATCCCATCCAGATTCCCGCGAAGATTTGCATGCCTCTGCTCCGTCGCCTGAAAGCTACTTCAGGTTGCTCTTGAAGAACTGTGTCAGCTTGGCAAAAGGAATCAGATCAACCCGGTCATACAGATCGACATGGCCGGCATTCGGCACGATCACCAGTTCTTTCGGCTGCCCAGCCAACCGGAACGCTTCTTCGCTGAATTCTCGGGAGTGTGCGTCGGCGCCGGCGATGAACAACATCGGGCGCGGCGAAATGCTCTGGATATCGACGAACGGATAGAAGTTCATGAACTTGGTGTTGCTGCTCAGCGTTGGCCGCGTGGTCTGTTGCGGGGTCGAACTGGCCGGGGTGAATTCGCCGCGCGGGGTGCGGTAGAAGTCGAAGAATTCGCGCTGGATCGGGTGCGTGTCGGCCTTCAGTTCCAGCACCGTGCCGCCGGTATATTCGACTTTGCCGCCGGTAAACTCCGCGTAACGCTGTTCGGCCGCTTGCGCAATGATCTGCTTGCGCTGCTCCAGCGTTTGCGAGTGCTTGAGGCCGTCACGGTTGGCCGCGCCCATGTCGTACATGCTGACCGTGGCGATGGCCTTCATACGTGGATCGATTTTCGCAGCACTGATGACGAAACTGCCGCTGCCGCAGATGCCCAGCACGCCGATGCGCTCGCGGTCGATGAATGGCCGTGTGCCGAGGTAATCGACGGCGGCGCTGAAGTCTTCTGCATACATGTCCGGCAAGACGGCGTTGCGCGGCGCGCCCTCGCTTTCGCCCCAGAACGACAGGTCCAGCGACAGGGTGACGAAGCCCTGCTCCGCCAGTTTCTGCGCATACAGATTGGAGCTCTGCTCTTTTACCGCGCCCATCGGATGGCCGACGATAATCGCTGCGCTGCGCGCTGCAGGATCCAGCCCTTTGGGCATGAACAGGTTGCCAACGACCGTGAGTTGATATTGGTTTTTGAAGCGGACCTTCTGCACGGTCACCTTATCGCTTTTGAAGAAATTATCGGCACCGTGGGACATGTCAGCTCCGAATGCAGTGAATGAACTCAGGAGAAACCCGAGCAGTACGAACAGTCGTTTCATGGGGGCGTCCTTGATCGAGAAACCAGGCGAGGCCGGGATGGAGATATTGTTGCGCAGGCTCCAGGCTTTGATTAGCTAATGAGTGCTTAATGCGGTTATAAACGCTGCTAATCAATCAACCCGAGCGCGCACCATGGCCAAACCCAACTTCAACGATCTGCTCGCCTTCGTCACCGTAGCCCGCTCCGGCAGTTTCACCCGCGCGGCGGTGCAACTGGGCGTGACGCAATCGGCGGTGAGCCAGGTAGTCTCGGCGCTCGAAGCACGTCTGAAGATTCGCCTGTTAACGCGCACCACACGCAGCGTGTCACTGACAGCGGCGGGTGAACGGCTGTTGCACACGGTCGGCCATCGTTTCGATGAAATCGAAGCCGAGCTCGACGCTCTCAGCGAGTTACGCGACAAGCCCGCCGGCACGGTGCGCATCACTTGCGGCGACAACATCATCAAGACCACCCTGCTGCCCAAGCTGACACCGCTACTGCTGCAATACCCGGATATCAAAGTCGAATTCGATATCAACTATGGTTTCCGCGACATCGTCGCCGACCGCTTCGATGCAGGCGTGCGCTTCAGTGATACCGTCGCCCAGGACATGATTGCCGTGCCGATCGGACCGCCACTGCGCATGGCCGTGGTCGCTTCGCCTAGCTACTTTGCCCGGCACCCGGCCCCGCAACACCCACGCGATCTGGCGGCGCATCGCTGCATCGACATCCGCTTTCCAACCTACGACGGTGTCGATGCCTGGGAATTCGAGCGTCAGGGCAAGAAGCTGAAAGTGCGGGTCGACGGCCAACTGGTGTTCAACTCGACTGTGCATATCGCCGACGCGGCTGTGAGCGGGTTGGGGGTTGCATATCTGCCTGAAGACGAGTTCGGCGCGCATCTGGCTGAAGGCCGCTTGGTCAGGGTCCTGGAAGACTGGTGCGAACCCTTCGGCGGCTTTCACCTCTACTACCCCAGCCGCCGCCAACCGTCGCCGGCGTTTTCACTGGTGGTGGATGCGCTGCGCGTGATGAGAGACCCAGCCCCCTTGTAGGAGTGAGCCTGCTCGCGATAGCAATCTGTCAGTTGATGCAAAGTTGACTGACACTCCGCCTTCGCGAGCAGGCTCACTCCTACATTAGGTTCGTGGTGGGTCAGCAATCAGGCGGTGTATGAAAACCCTGTAGGAGTGAGCCTGCTCGCGATAGCAGTCGGTCAGTTGATGCACAGTTGCCTGACACTCCGCCTTCGCGAGCAGGCTCGCTCCCACATTGGGTTCGTGGTGGGTCAGCAATCAGGCGGCGTATGAAAAACCCTGTGGGAGCGAGCTAGCTCGCGAAGGCGTCAGATCAGGCAAATCATCTCTGCATGGCAACCCCGCGAAACCCTCACAACTTCGACACATCGCCGGTAGCCTCGGCAATAGTCGCCAAAGTTTCCTCCATGCTGGCGATGTCCTCATGCAGCTTTTGAAACACCAGATCCAGCGATTCGGGGGCGTCCACGGTCTGATGGCCACGAAGCGACCCGACGCTACCGTTCTCCACATGCTGAAGAATGTCCACGCTTTCTCGCAGTGCCAACAACTGGTCAAAGATCGCGACAATCTGCGCCTGGCGCCGAGCGTTCATCATTACCACCCCAACCTGGCGCTGCCATCAGCAAACCATTCGCTCGCCAGCGGCAAACCCTGCGGTTTCCAGATCAGCGACCCCCATCCCAGACATGCAATGACCATACGCAGACTCAGCCTTTGGTTTTTCGCGGATCGGCGGCGCGCGGAAAGGTGCGCTCTTCCTGGATCGTGCCGTCCTCTTTGTGGATTTTCAGAGAGGCAGTTTTACCCTGCAGATAGTCACTGGCGATCTGGGTGATCTCGGCTTTGGTCTCAGCCGTTTTGGACGCACGCTGCGCGCCCTCTTTGACCAGTTCCCAATGCTGCTGGTTTTTGTTGATGTGGTAGTTATCCATTCCTTCACCTCTGATGTGAATGATCAAGACCGGTAATGGATTGACCTTAGCCGCGTCAGAGAGTTTGAAAGAATTGACTCCGACTCAATAGGCGAATTCATGGCCCAATTCGCTCTCCATCCACGCCAGAAAACGCCGGACACGCGGAAAGCTCGAATGCGCCTTGGGAAACACTAGGTGGTGCGCTGCCACCGCAGCACTCAGTGACTCAGGCGCCACTTCAACCAACGTGCCCGCCGCCAGATACTTCTGCGCAAGCAATGTGCTTTCCAGCGCGAAACCCAAGCCATGACTCGCCGCTTCCAGCGACATGTACGAACGATCGAAGCTCAATGCGTAAGGGCGTTCCGGACGCGCCAAACCATGCTGGGCAAACCATTGCGGCCATTTGAGCAGGGTCGCTTCCGACAAAATCAGGTCACATTCGAGCAGGTCGGCCGCGCCGCGCACCGGTCGTTGCGCGAGCAGTTTCGGTGAGGTCAGCACCGCGAATGTTTCGTTCCTGACCGTACGCACCTCATAGCTTGGCCAGTTCGGCAGACCATGGCGGATATCGACGTCGATCTTGTCGCGACTGAAGTGCAGCGATTCATAGGAACACGACAGATTGATCTGAATGTCCGGATGACTCGCGCGAAACGCTTCCAGGCGCGGCATCAGCCAGAGCAGGCCGAAGCTGGGCGACGAGTGCAAGCGCAGGCAATCCAGGCTGACGTCGCTGGCCGCGCGTTCAGTGGCAACGGCGAGGCTGTGCAGAATGCCGGAGACTTCCTTGAGGTACTGCTCGCCGACCGGCGTCAGGGAGACACCCCGAGCGGCGCGAACAAATAACTGCCGGCCGATCATCCCTTCAAGTTTCGCCAGTTGGTGACTGACGGCCGACGGCGTCAGGTCCAATACTTCTGCCGCTCTGGCGACATTGCCGAAGCGCGCTGTTTGTTCGAAGGCCTGAATTGCTTTCAGCGGTGGCAGGACGATAGGTGCCTCAGTCTCAGGACGCATGGGGACTCCGTGGTGGTTTCTTGTGATGTACGGACCGGTTTCATTCAACCATCTGCGAGCAGGCCTGACGAGTGCTGAATTTTTTTCAGCATTGAGTGATTTTCGCGTTATTGCTCACCCTCCCCTCGAAGGACAAGCTGAGTCATCGGTTTTTCACAGACCGACCCAATAAAAACAATTCGAGGGCCTCCTCCATGCTTCTTCAAGACAAAGTCGCAATCATTACCGGTGCCGCTTCTGCCCGTGGCATTGGCCGCGCCACCGCGACCACGTTTGCGCAACACGGCGCTCGCGTGGTGATTCTCGATCTCGATGCCGCCGCCGCGCGGGACGCCGCCGCATCACTGGGCGAAGGTCATCTCGGCCTGGCGGCCAACGTGGCCGACGAAGCGCAGGTTCAGCAAGCCGTCGCCGCCATCATCGAGCACTTCGGGCGCATTGATATTCTGGTCAACAACGCCGGCATCACCCAACCGCTGAAGACCCTTGATATTCGTCCTTCGGACTACGACAAGGTGCTGGACGTCAGCCTGCGCGGCACACTGCTGATGTCGCAGGCGGTGATTCCGCTGATGCGGCAACAGTCTCGCGGCAGCATCGTCTGCATGTCGTCGGTGTCTGCCCAGCGCGGCGGCGGCATCTTCGGCGGCCCGCATTACAGCGCGGCCAAGGCCGGGGTGCTGGGTCTGGGCAAAGCCATGGCGCGGGAGCTGGGGCCGGACAACATCCGGGTCAACTCCATCGCCCCGGGGCTGATTCACACCGACATCACCGGCGGCCTGATGCAGGACGAACGTCGACACGCCATCATCGAAGGCATCCCGCTGGGTCGCCTGGGTCAAGCGCAGGATGTTGCCAACGCCGCGCTGTTTCTGGCCAGCGACCTGTCCGCTTATCTGACCGGCATCACCCTCGATGTGAACGGCGGCATGCTGATTCACTGAGTACCTCTGGGCGGGCCCGCGTGGCCCGTGCGGTTCTGGATCGATGACGCAGCCGGGCCTGATGGCCTGGCGGTCAATAAAAACAAGAGATCAGACCATCATGACTACCCTGTCGCTCGAAGCGGTTTCGACCGTGCGTTCTTCTGCCTATCGCAAAACGGCCTGGCGCCTGATGCCATTCCTGATGCTGTGCTACCTGTGCGCGTATCTGGACCGGGTCAACGTCGGTTTCGCCAAACTGCAAATGATGAATGATCTGGCCCTGAGCGAAACGGTCTACGGACTGGGCGCCGGCGTGTTCTTCATTGGCTATTTCCTCTGCGAAGTGCCCAGCAACATCATCCTGCACAAGGTCGGCGCGCGAGTCTGGATTGCGCGGATCATGATCACCTGGGGCATCGTGTCGGCCCTGTTCGCCTTCGTCGAAACCGCCTGGCAGTTCTATGCCCTGCGCTTTCTGTTGGGGATTGCCGAAGCCGGTCTGGCGCCGGGCCTGCTGCTCTACCTCACCTACTGGTTTCCGTCTTATCGGCGGGCGCGCATGACGGTGTTGTGGTTCATCGCCATTCCGCTGTCAGGCATGGTCGGTGGCCCGCTCTCGGGCTGGATCATGAACCATTTTGCCGGCGTGCATGGCTGGGCCGGCTGGCAATGGATGTTCGTCCTTGAGGCGGTGCCCACCGTGGTCGTCGGCCTGCTGGTGCTGAGCTATCTGAAGGACGGCGTGCATCAGGCGACCTGGCTCAATGACGAAGAAAAAGCCTTGATCACTCGCGAATTGGCCGAAGACGATCAGCAAAAGGTCACCCACGCCTCGGTCGGCGAGTTCATCCGCGACCGACGCTTGTGGCTGCTGGCGGCCATCTACTTCTGTGTGGTGATGGGTCAATACGCAATCACCTTCTGGCTGCCGACACTGGTGCGCAATGCGGGGGTTTCCGATCCGCTGCACATCGGTTTTCTGACCAGCCTGCCTTACCTGTGCGCCATCGCCGCCATGCTGCTGGTCGGGCGCAGTGGTGACAAACATCGCGAGCGCCGCTGGCACCTGATCGTGCCAATGATCGCCGGGGCCATCGGCTTGAGCCTGGCAGCGATGATGGGCGGCAATTCGACCTTGTCGATCCTCAGTCTGTGCCTCGCCGCCTCGGGCATTTTGTCCGCCACCTCATTGTTCTGGATGCTGCCCACCACGCTGCTCGGCGGGGTGTCGGCGGCTGCCGGTATTGCGGCGGTCAACAGCTTCGCCAACCTCGCCGGCTTCTGTTCGCCTTATCTGATCGGCTGGATCACCACCCTGACCGGCTCCAGTGCCATCGGCATGTACCTGATCACCGGTGTGCTGTTCCTCGGCGCCAGTCTGGTCCTGCGCATTCCCGCCGCTTTGGTCAATCGTTGAGTTAACGGAGTTTCATCATGACAACTAATCTTTCACACGCTGTATCGCCGAGCCTGACCGAACGCGCGCACAACATTCGCCGCCACGCGCTGCGCATGGGCCAGGTTCAGGGTCAGGGCTACGTCGGTCAGGCCCTCGGCGCGGCTGATCTGCTGGCGGTCTCTTACTTTCATGCGATGAACCATCGCCCGGCAGATCCGCAATGGGAGCAGCGCGATCGCTTCTATCTCTCCATCGGCCACTACGCCATCGCTCTCTACGCAGCGCTGATCGAGGCCGAAATCATCCCTCTCGATGAGCTGGAAACCTACGGCTCGGATGACAGCCGCCTGCCGATGTCGGGCATGGCCGCCTACACGCCCGGGATGGAAATCACCGGCGGCTCGCTGGGTCAGGGTCTGGGCATCGCGGTCGGCGCTTGCCTTGGACTCAAGCGCAAAGGTTCGTCCTCGTTCGTCTACAACTTGCTGTCCGATGGCGAACTGAATGAAGGCTCGACCTGGGAAGCAGTCATGTCGGCTTCGCACTGGAAGCTCGACAACCTGATCGCCATCGTCGACGTGAACAACCAGCAAGCCGACGGTTATTCCAGCGAGATTCTTTCGTTCGAACCCATCGTCGATCGCTGGCAAGCCTTCGGCTGGTTCACCCAGCGCGTCGATGGCAATGACCTTGACGCACTGGTGACTGCTTTCGATGCCGCACGCCAGCATTCGGGCAATCAACCGCGGGTGATCATTTGCGACACGAAAATGGGCAAAGGCGTGCCGTTTCTGGAGAACCGGGAAAAGACCCACTTCATTCGCGTCGAAGAGCACGAATGGGACCTGGCACTGAGCAACCTTGCAGAAGGAAAAGACCAATGAGCAACGCCGCCAACACTTCGACTTCGACTTCTACTGGCGAGCCGGTGAAAAAGCGCCTGACCACCTCGGCGATGATTGCCTCGATTGCTTCCGAGGGTCAGGCGACCCGCTCGGCACCGTTCGGCCACGCCCTCGCGGCACTGGCAGACCAGCGCGCGGACATCGTCGGGCTCTCTGCTGACCTGTCCAAGTACACCGACCTGCACATCTTCGCCAAGGCGCACCCGGAGCGTTTCTATCAGATGGGCATGGCTGAACAATTGCTGATGAGCGCTGCTGCCGGCATGGCGCGCGAAGGTTTCGTGCCCTTCGCCACCACCTACGCGGTATTCGCCTCGCGCCGCGCTTACGACTTCATCTGCATGGCCATCGCCGAGGAAAATCTCAACGTCAAAATCGTCTGCGGCCTGCCCGGCCTGACCACCGGCTACGGGCCGAGCCACCAGGCCACCGACGACCTGGCGATTTTCCGCGCCATGCCCAACCTGATGATTGTCGACCCGTGCGATGCGCTGGAAATCGAACAGGCCGTGCCGGCCATCGCTGCGCACCAAGGTCCGGTCTACATGCGCTTGCTGCGCGGCAATGTGCCGCTGGTGCTGGACGAGTACGGTTACCAATTCGAGATCGGCAAGGCCAAGACCCTGCGCACCGGTAATGATGTGCTGATCATCTCCACCGGCCTGATGACCATGCGTTCACTGGAAGCGGCCAAGCAATTGCAGGCCGATGGCATTGATGTGGCCGTGCTGCACGTGCCGACCATCAAGCCTTTGGATGAGCAAACCATCCTCGCCGAAGCACGCAAGTCCGGACGTCTGGTGGTCACCGCGGAAAACAGCTCGATCATCGGTGGTTTGGGCGAAGCGGTTGCCGGGTTGTTGTTGCGCAACGGCGTGACGCCTACCTTCAGACAGATCGCTTTGCCCGACGCCTTCCTCGACGCCGGCGCCCTGCCGACGCTGCATGATCGCTATGGCATTTCGACCCCGGCCGTCTGCGCGCAGATCAAGGCCTGGCTGTAACTTCATCAGGAGCGGCGCTTCGATTCGGGGCGCCCGCTTATCCGTAAAAAGAGAGGCAGAACGTGAAAGCACATGAACTGCTTGATCCCGACTTCAACAGTTTTCTCACTCCCGGCGCAGAAACCTGGACGCTGGACACGCTGCCGGCGATTCGAGAACGTGTTCACGGGACATTCAAATCCGAACAACAAGCGCGCTGTGAAAGCCTATGGACAACGGCCCACGACGGCGAGGGTTTGCGCCTGTGCCTCTACCGGCCCGCCAGCGCGGCACGGGAAAAAAAACCGGCAGTCATCCTTTATCTGCATGGCGGAGGTTTCGTCCTCGGCAGGCCGGAAATGGCCGATGACTATCTGGCCGATCTCGCCGACGAACTCGCGGCAATCATCGTCGCCGTCGATTATCGCCTTGCCCCGGAACACCCCTTCCCCATTCCCCTCGAAGATTGTTACACCGCCCTCGGCTGGGTTTTCGCCCATCAGCAAGCGCTCAATATCGAGGCCGACAAAGTGATTGTCATGGGGCACAGTGCCGGCGCAGGTCTGGCAGCAGCGCTGGCGATCCTGGCGCGCGATCGCGGCGAATATTGCATCGCCAGCCAGGTGCTGATTTATCCAATGCTCGATTACCGCTCGGGCAGCTCTGCTTCGCCTCACCAAAACGGTACGACCGGAGTGATTGGCTGGCCGCCGCAAGCCAACCAATTCTGCTGGCAGTGCCTGCGCGGCAACCACGCGCTGGATGACTCGCGAATCGGCTGGTTCTCACCGGCCCTGCAGGAGGACTTGAGTAACCTGCCCCCGACGTTTCTGGCCGTCGGGGCGCTGGATCTGTTTCTGGAAGAGGACGTGGCATTCGCCATGCGTCTGTCCCGCACCGGTGTTGCCGTCGAGCTGCATGTCTATCCTGGTGCGCCGCATATGTTTGATCAACACGCCGGAAATGTTACCGATCAATCATCCCGGGACATCGTTCGATCACTTCAGCGATCGATAGCTAGCGCATGAAATGCTCGACAGCCTGAAAATCCGCTGAAACGAAAAAGCCCGATTTCTTATACAAAGCCTTTCGCACTTCCTGCGCTTATTGATTAATACCTTCGCAGATGGGTGACTGCGCAGGTCGTCATCGGGAGTCGGCACTCCGATATTGATTGGCCATTACCCGTCACTCCTCACGTCATCATTTTTCTGCGAGCCATTGTGGAAATGTAAAAGACGACACATTTTGTTGCATCCAAATATCGGTTGGATCCAACGTCCCGACAAACGGTAGCTGCCTAAATATCCATTTATTTCAGACAGATAAAAGTTGGCAAAATGCCAATCACCGCACTCGCCAAAAATCAGGCAGCCTCATTTCAAACTCCCTATCTATGGTTTTAAAACCATCCGTGGACGTCCGCCCACCATTTACAGGGAGTAGTAATGGACAACATCGTCATTGCCGACAAAGCCAATTCTCAGCTCACTGCCCAGAACTGGGGCAATGTTCAGCTCAGTCAGCCGTCAGTTATACAAATGCCGGTGCGTCCGGACCAACTGGCGTCGACCAGTCGCAGCGGTCAGGATTTGATCGTCAACCTGAAGTCTGGCGAGCAAATCAAAATCTCCAATTTCTTTGTCACCAGCCCTGACGGCGTACCCAATGACATTGTTTTTCAAGGCGACGACGCGACGCTGTGGCAGGCGCGCTACAGCGCCGAACCGTTCAACGGATTCACCTTCGAGGAAATTGACTCGCTCGACGAACTGATCGCCGGCGTCGGCGTGGTCGACGGCGCAACGCCCGCGTGGGCGATTGCCGGGCTCGGTCTGTTGGGCGCGGGTGGTGCGGCGGCCGCTGCGGGTGGCGGCGGCGGCGGTGGTGGTGGCGGCGGTGATAACGCTGGCGACGCGACGCCCCCTGCTGCTGCGACCGGACTGACCTTGTCCGCGGACGGGCGAGTGCTGAGTGGTTTTGGCGAAGCGGGCAGTGTGGTTCAGGTGCGCGACGCGGCGGGTAATCTTCTGGGCTCCGCAACCGTCGGCGCCGATGGCAGTTTCCAGGTCGACCTGGGGACGCCGCAGAACAATGGACAACCCTTGGACGTTACGCTCACCGACCCTGCGGGCAACGTGTCCACGCCGGGTACGATTACCGCACCCGATACAACCGCGCCCACGGCGCCAGCCAATCTGAGTGTGAGCGCCGATGGCACGCGGCTAGGGGGGACCGGTGAAGCCGGCGCAACCATTCAGGTGCGCGGCGCCGATGGCACCCTGCTCGGCAGCGCCGTCGTGGCAGCGGACGGCACCTTCAGCGTAGTGCTCAGCCCTGCGCAAACCGGCGGTCAGCCGTTAAGCGTGATTGCCACCGATGCGGCCGGAAATGCGTCGCCGGCCACGACGGTCAGCGCTCCGGAAATCGTCGAACCACAGACGCCGGCCAATCTGGGCCTGAGCAGCGACGGCAGCCAACTGACCGGCACCGCCCGAGCGGGAACCACCATCGAGGTCCGCGCCGCCAATGGCGAATTGCTCGGGCGTGCGGCGGTGGGTGCTGACGGTACTTTCATACTCACGCTGATCCGCGCGCAAGCCAATGGCGAAGTCATCAGTATCGTGGCAATCAATAGCGTCGGTGCGCAATCGCCGACAGTCACCTTGAATGCGCCGGACATCACGGGTCCCGCCGCTGCAACCGAGGTGGCCGTCAGTAATGACGGGCTGTCGGTCACTGGCCGTGGCGAACCCGGCAGCACCGTCAGCGTCACCAATGCGCAAGGGGTTGTGCTCGGCACAGCGCTCGTCGCAGCCGACGGCTCGTTCAGCGTCCAGCTCAGCGCGGCGCAAATCGACGGTGAAGCACTGATCGTGCAGCTCACCGACGCCGCTGCCAATCCTTCGCCAGCCGTTACCATCATCGCCGTCGACCTTGATGGCCTGACCCAACCGAGCGATCTGGCATTGAGCGTGGACGGCACCCGATTGAGCGGGCGCGGCCAGGCCGGATCGACGGTGACTGTCCGCGATGCCAACGGCAATCTGCTCGGCTCGGCAGTGGTCGCAGCGGACGGCACGTTTACCGTGCAACTGAGCACGCCACAGAACAATGGCGATACGTTGCAGATCAGTGCAAGCGACAGCGCCGGCAATACCTCCCCGCCGTTGAATTATGTGACGCCGGACACCCAGGGCCCGGCGGCGGTGTCCGACCTCACTCTCGATGGTCAGGGACAGACGCTCACCGGCAAGGGTGAAATCGGCGCTTCGATCACCGTGCGCGATCCGGCGGGCAACATCATTGGCACCGGCACGGTCGGTACCGACGGCAATTTCACCGTCAACCTCTCGACCGCGCAGACCGACGCGCAACAACTGCAAGTGATTCAAACCGACGCCAACGGCAACCCGTCCGCGCCGGTCAATGTGACCGCACCCGACCTGACGATCCCGGTTGCGGTGTCTGATGTGAGCATTTCGGCGAACGGCGCAGTGGTCTCCGGCGCGGGTCAGGCCGGCGCCACCGTTACCGTCACCGATGCGGGCGGGGTGGTATTGGGAACGGCGGTGGTCGGCAGCAACGGACGCTTCGAAGTCACGCTGTCCTCGCCACAAACCAATGGTCAGAACCTCAGCGTCGTGCAGACCGATGGCTCGCCCACAGGCTCCCCGGCGGTACCGGTTGAAGCGCCCGACATTCAGGCCCCCGCCGCGCCATCGGATCTGGCGCTGGACGCCACCGGCACTGAGCTCAGCGGTACAGGCGAGCCCGGCGCCACCGTGACGGTGAAGGACGCGGCCGGCAACACGCTGGGCACGGCGATCGTCGACGGTACCGGCGCGTTTTCCGTGACACTGAACAGCCCGCAGATCGATGGTCAGCAACTGCAAGTAAGCCAGTCCGACGGCGTGAACGTTTCTCCCAACACGCCGTTGACGGCAGCGGATACCACGGCGCCGCTCGCGCCTGACAATGTCGTGCTCAGCAGCAACGGCGTGACATTGAGCGGGACCGGACAGGCCGGCAGCACCGTTACGGTAAGCGCGCCGGATGGCTCGGTGCTTGGCGCCACGGTAGTTGCCAGCGACGGCAGTTTTACCGTCAACCTGAGCCCAGCCCAGCTCGACGGGCAGGTATTGAGCGTCATCCAGACCGATGCGAGCGCCCTGCCCTCGCCGGTCACTCCGGTCACGGCACCCGACATCACCGCGCCGCCCGCACCGACCGGGCTGGTCATCGACCCGGCAGGCGCCACGGTCACTGGCACTACGCAGCCGAATAACACCGTGCAGGTGCTGGATGCCGACGGCAACGTCATCGGTACCGCGACCGCTGACGGCACGGGCGCATTCACGGTCAAGCTGGATACCGCCCAGACCAATGGCGAAGCCTTGCAGGTGGTGGTGTCGGACGGCACCAACAGTTCGCTGCCAGGTAGCGTCAGCGCACCGGACAGCACGCCGCCCGCGGCGGTGAGTGATCTGGCGATCAATCCCGCCGGCACACAGGTGTCCGGTCTCGCAGAGCCCGGCACCACCGTCACCGTGAGCATTGCCGGCGGTAGCGTCTTGGGCACCGCAACGGCAGGTGCCGATGGCCGCTTCGTCGTCACACTGGATCCAGCGGCAGGCACTGGCAGCGCTCTGGAAGTGATCAGCACTGACGGCGGCGGCAACGACTCGCCGGCGGTGCCGCTGGCAGGTCCCGATGGCACTCAAGTCGCCACGCCGAGCGATCTGGCGTTGAGTGCCGACGGTTTCACCCTGACCGGTGCGGGCGCGCCTGGCAGCACGGTGACAGTGACCAACAGCAATGGCGATGTCCTGGGCACCGGCCTGATCAACAGCTTCGGGCGCTTCACCCTGCTGCTCAGCGTCAAGCAGATCAATGCGCAAGTCCTGCAAGTCACCGCCACCAGCCCCGACGGTGATGTGTCGGTGCCTGGCACCGTCACCGCTGCCGATGGCACACCGCCGGACGCGGTGACCAATCTGGTGCTGAATGCCAACGGCACGGCGCTGACCGGTCGCGGCGAGGCCGGCGCAACGGTCACCGTCACCGACCCGGCAGGCACCGTGCTCGGTACTGCACTGGTCGCCAGCAATGGCACCTTCAGCCTGACGCTGACCCCGGCGCAGCTCAATGGCCAGGCGCTCACGGCGGTCCAGAGCGACGCCGCCGGCAACCTGTCGCAACCGGCCAGCATCATCGCTACGGATCTGCAACCGCCCGCCGCCGCTACCGGTGTCAGCATCAATGACGTCGGCACCGTGGTCAAAGGCCAGGGCGAAGCCGGCAGCACCGTGACCGTGCGCGATGCCGCCGGCAATGTCCTGGCGACTGGTCTGGTCGATCAGAGCGGCAATTTCCAGGTCACCCTGCCCAATGCGCAGAACACGGGCGAAACCCTGCAGGTCACCCTGACCGACGCCAACGGCAACACCTCGCCGTCCACCGGCGTGATCACCGTCGACGGCACCCCACCGGCCGCCGTGCAGAATCCGTTGATCAGCGCCGATGGCAGTACCCTCAGCGGCACTGGTGAAGCCGGCGCAACGGTGAATGTCACCACCGCCGACGGCACCCTGCTGGGCAGCGCCGTGGTCGGCGCGGATGGCTCGTTCAGCGTGACCCTGGCGCCAGCACCGACCAATGGCGAGGCGTTGGCGATCAGCCAGACCGACCCTGCCGGCAATGTCTCGCCGTCGACCAGCGTCAATGCGCCGGACATCAGTCCACCGGCGGCACTGACCCAAGTCGCCGTGAATGCCGATGGCGTCACCGTGACCGGCCACGGCGAACCCGGCGCCACCGTGTCTGTGCGCAGCGCTGACGGTACCTTGCTCGGTACCGCCCAAGTCGGCAGCGGCGGCGCGTTTACCGTCACCCTCAACGCGCCACAACTGAATGCCGAAGTGCTGACCGTCACCCAAGAGGATCCGCCGGGCAACGTGTCCACGGCGGTTGAAGTCATCTCGGTGGATTTGACTGCGCCGGCGATTCCGAGCGCGCTGACCCTGAACGCGGCTGGCGTGCAATTGGCCGGTAATGCCGAGGCCGGCAGCACGGTGACCGTGCGCGACAGCCAGGGCAATCTTCTCGGCACCACCACGGCCGCTGCAAACGGCACCTTTCAAATAACGCTGAACAGCCCGCAGACCAATGGCCAGGCGCTGAACGTGACGGCCACCGACGCGGCGGGAAATCCGTCGGCGCCGGCCATTGTCAACGCTGGCGACAGCAGCGCCCCGTTGGCGGCCAGCGATCTGGCAGTCAGCGCCAACGGTGCAACGCTCACCGGCATCGGCGAAATCGGCGCCAGCGTAGAAGTGCGTGACGCCGGCGGTGCGTTGTTGGGCACCGCCACTGTTGGCAGCAACGGCAATTTCAGCGTCACCCTGTCTCCAGCAGCCGTGGCCGGTTCGACTCTATCCGTGGTGCAGATCGACGCCGCTGGCAACACCGGGCCGGCCAGCCCGGTCACCGCGCCGGGTAATCTGGCGGAAAGCGCACCGACCAATCTGGCCCTGAGCGCTGACGGCCTGACCCTGACCGGCTCGGCCACCGCCGGCAGCACCGTTAGCATCCGCAATGCCTCGGGCGTGTTGCTCGGCACCGCGCTGGTGGCGGCGAATGGCACCTTCAGCGTCACGCTGAATGCCGCACAACTGAACGGCGAACAGCTGTCTGCCGTAGCGACGTCGAGCACCGGCATCAATTCGTCCCCGACCGACTACACCGCTGCCGATATTGCTGCGCCAGCCCCGCTGAGCGAACTGAGTCTGGCAGCCAACGGCACTGCGTTGACCGGTCGCGGTGAAGCTGGTGCAACCGTGACGGTGCTCGGCACCGGCGGGGTTGTTCTCGGCAGCTCCGTGGTGGCGGCCAATGGCACGTTCAGCGTCACCCTCAGCCCGGCGCAAACCGCAGGCCAGACTTTGAGCCTGAGCCAAGCCGACGCCGCTGGCAACGAATCCAACAGCGTCAACCTGATCGCCCCGGACCTGATCGCGCCCAATCCGCCAGCGGCGCTGGTGGCAAGCGCTGACGGCGCGCTGCTGTCAGGTACCGGCGAGGCCGGCACCACGGTCAATGTGTACAACGCCGCCGGTACGCTAGTCGGCACCGGCACCGTGAGCATCGATGGCACGTTTGCGATCACCCTGACCACACCGCAAGCCAACGGTCAGGCACTGACCGTATCGCTGACGGATGCGGCGGGCAACACTTCGGCGGCCACACCGTTCACCTCAGTCGACAGCACAGCGCCAGCGGCTGTCACGCAACTGACCATCGGCGGCGACGGAGCAAGCCTGACCGGGCGCGGCGAACCGGGCGCGCAGGTTCGAGTCATCGACAGTGACGGCAACGTGCTCGGCACCGCCGTGGTCACCCCGACCGGCACCTTCACTCTGACCCTGACCCCGGCGCTGACCAACGCCGAAGTGATCACCGTGGTCCAGGCCGATGCGGCCGGCAACGACTCGCCTGCCGTGAACCTGACCACACCGGACTTCACTCCGCCCGATCCGCTCGCCAACGTCGACATCAACTCGTCGGGTGCGCTGGTCATCGGCACT
Organism: Pseudomonas sp. NDM; assembly: GCF_003105095.1. NCBI lineage: Bacteria > Pseudomonadati > Pseudomonadota > Gammaproteobacteria > Pseudomonadales > Pseudomonadaceae > Pseudomonas > Pseudomonas sp. NDM. The sequence goes on from NZ_QETJ01000014.1 coordinate 23,019, forward strand.
GGCGAACCGGGCGCGACCGTGACCGTGCGCGATGCCAACGGCACCTTGCTTGGCACCAGCGTGGTACTCGGCGACGGCACCTTCAGCGTCACCCTCAATCCGCCGCAGATCAACGAACAGATTCTCAGCGTGCAGCAGGCCGATCCACCCGGTAACGTCAGCGCGCCGGTGACCGTCGTCGCGCCGGACCTGACCCCGCCGGCGACCCCGGCCGAGCTGCAGCTGAATGCCGATGGCGACACGCTCACCGGTACCGGCGAAGTCGGCGCCACTGTGCGGGTGACAGCGGCGGACGGCACCGAACTGGGTACCGGCACCGTCGGCAGCGATGGACGCTTCCAGATCAACGTGACCCCGGCGCAAACCAATGGCCAGGCGCTGTTCGTGGTGTTGGCGGATGCGGTCGGCAATGCCTCGCCTGCCGGCACCCTGACGGCACCTGACAGCACGCCTCCTGCCGCATTGACCGACGTCGATATCGACGCCAGCGGCAGCCTGATCACCGGTTCCGGTGCGGCGGGCTCGCAAGTGGTCGTCACCAACGCGCTGGGCACCATCGTCGGCACTGGCACCGTGCAGGCCGACGGCAGTTTCAGCGTCACCCTCGATCAACCGCTGCTCAACGGCGAAGCCCTGTCGGTGATCCAGCGTGATGCGGCGGGCAATCCCTCGCCGATCGTCCCCGTCACTGCACCGGACGTCACCGTGCCGGCCGCGCCCACCGGCCTGGTGCTCACTGCCGACGGCTTGACGCTGACCGGCACCGGTGAAGCCGGCGCCACCGTGCGCGTGCTCAGCGCGACTGGCACCGTGCTGGGCTCGGCAACCGTGGCCGGCAATGGCTCGTTCAGCGTGACCCTCAATCCGCCGCAGGTGAACGGTGAGCTGCTGAGCGTCAACCAGACCGATCTGGCGTCGAACACTTCGCCATCAGCGCCCGTGCAGGCAGGCGACACCACCGATCCGCTGGAAGTCGCCGACCTCAACGTCAGTCCTGACGGCTTGACCGTAACCGGTACCGGCGAGCCTGGGGCAACCGTCACCGTGCGCGACGGCACCGTGGTGCTCGGCACCGCGACGGTGGCCGCGGACGGCAGTTTCAGCGTCACCCTGTCCGCCGCGCAGATCGACGGCAGCGCACTGTCCGTCGTGCAGGCCGACGCGCAAAACAACCTGTCCGAGCCGGTATTGGTCGACTCGCCGGACAGCACCGCACCGATCGCGCCAACAGTCACCTCGCTGACCGGCGCCGGCACCTTGCTCGCCGGGACCGCCGAAGCCGGCAGCACCGTCACCGTGTTGTCTGCCAACGGCACCGTGCTCGGCACAGCGGTGGCGCTGGGCAACGGCACCTACACAATCACCCTGAATCCGCCCCAGGCCAACGGTCAGTTGTTGTCGGTGATCGCAACGGATGAGGCGCAAAACGTATCGCCGGTGCTGCTCTACCCGGCGGCTGACACCACCGCACCGGATGCCGTCACCGGTCTGACCATCAGCGGCGATCTGACCCAACTCGCCGGTCGTGGTGAAGCCGGCGCGACGGTCGAAGTGACCGACGCGCTGGGTAATGTGGTCGGCACTGGCACAGTGGCGGCCAACGGTACATTCCTGATCGATCTGGATCCGGGCATCACCGCCGGCCAGGTGCTGACGGTGAATCAGACCGACGTCGCAACCAACGTCTCGGCAGACGCCATCCTGACCGTTCCGGCGGTTCCAGCACCCAATGCGCCGGACAATCTTGTGCTGACAGCCGACGGCGTGACGCTGACCGGTACGGCGGCGATCGGCACCACCATCAATGTCTATGGGCCTGACAACAGTCTGATCGGCACTGGCGTCACTGGCGCGGATGGCACCTTCAGCGTAGTGCTCACGCCGGCGCAAACCAACGGCCAGAGCCTGGAAGTCACCGCCAACACCGCACTGGGTGGCGCGTCGCTGCCGACTGAAATCACCGCGGGGGACACCTCGGCGCCGGCGCCACTCAGCGATCTGGCGGTCAACGCCAGCGGCACACTGGTCACCGGTCGCGGCGAAGTCGGCGCAACTGTGACCATCACCGGCGCTGGCGGCGTGGTGCTGGGCAATGCGACGGTGGGCGCGAACGGAACCTTCAGCGCGCAGCTCAATGCGCCGCAGGTCAACGGTCAGGTGCTCAATGCGACTCAGACCGATGCGTCCAGCAACACTTCGCCCGGCCTTAACGTAACCGCGCCCGACATCACCCCTCCGGCGGCTCCGACGGCGCTGGTGCTCAGCGGCGCCGGTCTGGTGCTCGGCGGGCTCGGTGAAGCCGGCGCCACCGTCACCGTGCGCGGTGTCGGCGGCGCGGTGCTGGGCACTGCGACAGTAGCGGGCAATGGCACTTTCTCGGTGACCTTGTCGTCCGCACAACTCAACGGCCAACAACTGAGCGTCACGCAGAGTGATGCGGCGGGCAATGTCTCGCCAGCGACCAACCTCAGCGTCGCCGATACGACAGCGCCGGCACCGCTGAGCAATGTCACCCTGAACGGTACCGGCCTGGCCGTCAGCGGCACCGGTGAAGCCGGCGCCACGGTCAGCGTGACCAACGCCGCAGGCACCGTGCTCGGCACCGCCGTGGTCAATGCCGGCGGCACGTTCACCGTGCAATTGTCCAGCGCCCAACTGAACGGCCAGCAGCTGAACGTTCAGCAGGCAGACCCGGCGGGCAACCTGTCGCCGGTATTCAACCTGACGGCAGCGGATGTGCAGGCGCCAGTCGCGGCCAGCGGTCTGACGCTCGCTGCGAACGGTCTGACTTTGAGCGGTACCGGTGAAGCCGGTGCAACGGTCAACGTCTACGGCCCGGGCGGCGCGCTGCTCGGCACCACCACCGTGGGCAGTGGCGGCACGTTCAGCTTCAACCTGAACACCGCGCAACTGGACGGGCAATTGTTGACCGTGCGCCTGGTCGACCCGGCCGGCAATCTGTCGCCCAACGCCAGCGTGACAGCACCGGACGTCACCGCCCCCGGCGCACCGACCGGCGTCAGCGTCAACGGCAGCGGCACCTTGCTTACCGGCGTCGGCGTGCCCGGCTCGACGATCAGCGTGCGTGGCGCCGGCGGTGTGGTACTCGGCACCGCGACCGTCGCCGCCAATGGCAGCTTCTCGGTGGTGCTGGCGTCGGCGCAGATCAACAGTCAGGTGCTCAGCGTCACTCAGGCGGATCCGAGCGGAAACGTATCGGCAGCGGCAACCGCAACGGCACCGGACCTCACTCCTCCGGCGGCGGCAACGGCGCTGCTGGTCGGTGCCGACGGCCTGACCGTCACCGGTACCGGTGAGGCCGGCGCCACGGTGACCATCAAGTCGGCCACCGGCACCGTTCTGGGCACCGGCACGGTCAACAACCTCGGGGTGTTCACCGTCACCCTGAACAGTGCGCAGATCAACGGCGAAAAACTCACCGTCAATCTCAGCGACGCACGTGGCAACGTTTCGGTGGCCGCCAACGTCACCGCGCCGGATGTCGACGTCAACGCGCCAGTGGTCGCCAGCGATAACCTCGCCGTCGGCACTGTCACGCTGGCCCCGGTCACCGCGTCGCAGACCTTCAACGATTCGTTCACCACCCTGCTGGCCGGGTTCTCGAAAACCTTCACCTTCACCGTCGCCGGCGGTACGCGTCTTGATCCGACCCTGACGCTGACTACCAGCAGCCTGATTTCGCTGATCGATGGCGTGGTCTATACCCTGCAAGTGAAGGATGCCAGCGGCAACTGGGTCACCCTGGATGTCAACGGCAGCAGTGGCCTGCTCGATCTGATTGCCTTGGCCGGCCAGGGTGTGCGGGTCGACATCGGTAATCTGCTGTCAGGCGATTATCGACTGACCGTGTCGAGCACCGGCATCGGCGTGTTGACCACGGTCAATACCCAGCTGCAACTGGACGTCAGCAGTCTGACCCAGTTCAACGGCATTGCCGGGCCGGCGGTGACCGGCAACGTCATCACCAACGTCGGGGTCGATGGCACGGTCGATCAGACCGGTCCGGACAACGGCGCGCAATTGCAGATCTTCAAGAACGGCGCCTGGGTCAGCGCCGGTGCCGGCACCACCGTGCAAGGGCTGTACGGCACGCTGACGATCGACGCCAACGGCAACTACAGCTACAAACCGAACGGCAGTGTGGGCAGCGTCGGCAAAGTCGATGTGTTCAATTATCAACTGGTGCACCCGAACGGCTTGAGCGACACCGCCAATCTGTATGTGCGCATCGACAGCCCGCAAGCCACCGAAGTGTGGAATGACGCCAACCTCGGCAGCCCGGCACTGGTGGTGGATGCCACAGCGGACATCGCCTCGACCGACGTCACTCTGGTCAACCGCGAAGTCACCACCAACTCCGCGCTCGGCACATTCAATGTGCTGCTGGGCGGCGGCAGCGGCAACTACAACACCGTGGTCGCGGCCGATACCGTCAGTGACCTGACCGTGGTGGTCAACTCGAGCAACCTGTTGGCGCTGCTCGGCTCGATGACCGTGGGCCTGTACAAACTCAACACGGCGACCAACCAGTATGTGCTGGTGAAAAGCTACGGCGGCAACGCCCTGCTCAACCTCGGCGGTGGCAACTACGGGATCCGGTTCGATGACCAGACCGCCGGCAGCTATCAGGTGCGGGTAGCGGTGGGCGGCCTCGGTCTGCTGACCAGCGTCAACACCAGCCTGATCAACGTGGCGACCTACAACAACCAGTTCGTGGTCGGCAGCTACACGCCGGTGTCAGGCAATCTGCTCACCGACACCGCAGGCGGCGGTGCCGATGTGTTGGGCTCGGTGTACACCTTGCTCAGCGTACTGGTCGCCGGTAATTACGTGGCGCCGGGTTACAACGGCGTCTCGCTGGTCGGCAACTACGGCAGCCTGCTGGTGCAGGCCAACGGCAACTACACCTACACACTCAAGGCTGGGCTGACCGATGCGGTGATCGGTCAGGAAGACACCTTCACCTATCAGCTCACCCACCCGAACGGCACGGTCGATACCGCGACGCTGACCATCGACCTGAACAAGGCCGGCGCTTTCGCCAGTACCGCGTTCTCGGCGCTGGCCAGCGATGACCTGGGTCTGGCCCACGCCGCTGGCAGCGAGCTGATCCAGGGCACCGAGGGCAACGACACTCTCGACGGCTCCCACGGCGGCGCCGTCACCCTGCAAGGTGGAGGTGGCGACGACACGCTGATCATCGCTGACCAGCAGTTCGCTTCGGTCGATGGCGGCAGCGGCACCGACACCCTGCTCTGGGCCGGTGGCGACGTGTCGATCAACCTCGGCGATCTGCAGAGCAAGATCCACAACGTCGAGATTCTCGACCTCAACCATTCCAGTGCGGTTGCCCTGACGCTGAACCTCAGCGACCTGCTGGCGATCACGTCCTCGGATAACAACACCCTGCTGATCAAGGGTGACGAAAAGGACAGCGTGCACATGACCGATGGCTGGGTCGCCGATGGCACGCAGCAAGCCGACGGCATCGACTATGTTCAATACACGGCGCAGGAGGATCCGAGCCACCACTTGTGGGTGCAGAACGGCATTCAAGTGGTTTGAAACAAAGGCATCAGTAACGTCCGTCTCTCAACAGTAAGGGAAGTCTGTGGAGTCAGTTTTTCGCCAGAAATGGCCGGTGGTCCTGTTGACCATCGGCCTCTACCCCGCTTTCACCGTCGGCGTGCGCGCCGACGACAATTTCGACAGCAGCTTGCGCAGCATCAGCCCGTCGCAACTGCAACAACCGGCAGGCAATGACAGTCGTCAGCGCCCTGTCCCTGCTTCCAAGGCCTCCGCCGATGCGGACGCTCTGGGGCTGGAACAAGCGGTCAGGCTGGCCGTGGACTGGCACCCACGGATCGGCGAGGCCATCGGCACCCTGTTCCAGCAAGGCGAAGGTGTCAACGTCGCCGAATCCGGCTATTACCCGCAGGTCACCGGCGGCATCAAGGGTGGCTACACCAGCGGTTACGGCAGCGATGCCGGCAGCCAGTCGGTGAACATATCCCTCAAGCAGATGTTGTATGACTTCGGCAAGGTATCCAGTTCGGTCGATGCCGCCCGCGCCCGGGTGGCACGCAGTCAGGCCGGGATTCTGCTGGCGATCGACGACATTGCCCGCGACACCGCCAAGGCCTACATCGAAGTGCAGCGCTACCAGCATCTGCTCGAGGTTGCGCGCGAACAGATTCAGGGTATTGGCGGCATCGTCGACCTGGCCAGACAGCGCAGCGACATGGGCGCCAGCACCCGCTCCGATATGGTTCAGGCGCAGTCCCGGGCCGAAGGCGCGACGGCGACGTTGCAGGAATTCAAGGCGCAATACGCACGCTGGCAAGCCACCCTGACCAGCCTGCTCGGACGGCGCACGCCGCCAGCGGTCAGCGACGCTGCTGCGCCGACGCTGAGTCAGGCCTGTGACGTCTCGCAAATCTCCGACACCCTGCCCGCCGTCCTCCAGGCCGCTGCGCAACGCACTCAGGCCCAGGCCGAACTGGCCCAGGCCAAGGCCGAAGCCTACCCGACCCTGTCGCTGCAACCGTCGGTCAATCAATACCTGGACGACCACTACGATGATCAGAACTCCCGCGCTGATCGCACCCAGGTCGGGATCTTTCTCAACCTCGAAGTGCCGATCTACCAGGGCGGTGCGATCAGCGCGCGCAGCCGCGCCGCCGGCCATGCGCTGACCGCAGCGGACTCGGCCGAAGACTTCGCGCGCCTGCAAGCGCGTCAGGGTCTGGCTGAAGCCCAGGCGCAGACCTCGGGCCTGAACCGGCGGCTGCGCTCGCTGGAATTTCGCCAGACCAGCATCACCGAAGCGCGCATGTTGTACGGCCGCCAATATCTCGAGCTGGGAACCCGCCCGCTGCTGGACCTGCTCAACGCCGAGCAGGAAATCCACCAGTCGCGCTTTGATCTGGTCAACACCCAGGCCGATCTGCAACGTCTGCAGATCGACTGCTTCTACAACAGCGGTGCGATTCGCCGGGTCTTCGGCATCGACCACAGCGCCATCCAGAATGTCGAGATCCTGCCATGACCGATGCCAGCATCACTATTGCTGAACCCGCCGCTGCCGAGGCTCGCGAGGATTATTCACCGTGGCTGGAAGCGGTGCTCAAGGTCGCCCGCCACTATCGCCTCGACGTCTCCCCGGAAAGCGTGCGCCTGGCTTCTGTGCACAGCGAAGGCCGCGTCGAAGAAGTGGTTCGGCACATGGCGCGTCAGGCCGGACTCAGCGTCAAGTTCGCGGTGTTCGACAACAAGAGCCTGAGCCGCTGGCGCACGCCGCTGGTGGTGCAACTGCGTGATGGTCAGGTCGGCGTGCTTGAAAGCATTGGCGAGACCGGCGAGCTGGGCATCTGCTTCAGCGGCGACCAGGGTTTGCAGAGCCGCATGGACGCCGCCGCTCTCGCCGAGCAGGCCCTGCGCACGGTGATTCTGCGCCCGACGCAACCGGTGGCGGACGTGCGCACCAACGACTACATCAAGCCGTACGACGAACACTGGTTCCGGCGCATCGTCCTTACCGACCTGCGCCCCTACAGCCAAGTGATGATCGCCTCGCTGGTCGCGAATCTGCTGGGGATGGCCGGGGTGCTGTTTTCCATGCAGGTGTACGACCGGGTGATTCCGGCCGAATCGCTGCCGACCCTGTACGTGCTGTTCGGTGGGGTAATGCTGGCGCTGCTGTTCGATTTCGTCATGCGCATCCTGCGTCTGCGCATCACCGATGTGCTGGGCAAGCGCGCCGATCTGCGCGTCTCCGATCTGGTGTTCGGCCATGCCTTGCGCCTGCGCAATTCCGCGCGGCCGAAATCCACTGGCTCGTTCATCTCGCAACTGCGCGAGCTGGAACAGATTCGCGATCTGATCACCTCCAGCACCGCCACGGCGCTGGCGGACATGCCGTTTTTCCTGCTGTTCCTGCTGGTGTTCTATTTGATCGGCGGGCCGCTAGTCTTGATTCCACTGGTGGCGCTGGTGTTCATGTTGCTGCCCGGGATCATCGCGCAACCGCGTCTGGCACGACTGGCCAATGCGTCGATGCGCGAAGCCGCGCTGCGCAATGCCATGCTGGTGGAAAGCATTCAAGGCCTCGACGACATCAAGGCACTACAGGCCGAGCAACGTTTCCAGCAACAGTGGAATCAATACAACGCTGCCTCGGCGGACAGCAGCCTGCGTTTGCGCACGTTGACCAACAGCCTGGTGGCCTGGACGCAGAATGTGCAGGGCGGGGTGTTTGCGGTGGTCATTGTGTTCGGCGCGCCGATGGTGATTGCCGGTGACCTGACCACCGGCAGTCTGGTCGCGGCGTCGATCCTGTCGTCTCGGATGATGGGGCCGATGGCGCAACTGACCCACGTGCTCACCCGCTGGCAGCAGGCCAAGGTCGCGCTCGAAGGCCTGAACCGGATCATGCAGATGCCGGTGGATCATCCCGAAGGCAGCCAGCGCGTGCACTTGCCGGCGATTCGCGGCGACTACCGCTTGCGTCAGGCCAGTTTCCGCTACAGCGAGGAATCGTCCCCGGCGCTCAACAGCATCGACCTGAGCATTCGCCCCGGCGAGCGCATCGCCCTGCTCGGCCGCAACGGCGCCGGCAAGTCGACCTTGCTCCAGGCACTGGGCGGCGCCATGGATCTGAGCAGCGGCGAAACCACCCTGGACGGCATCGCCCTGGCGCATCTCGACCCGGCTGACCTGCGCCGCGACGTGGGCTTGTTGTCGCAACAGGCGCGGCTGTTTCACGGCACCCTGCGCGACAACATCACCCTCGGCGCCGGTCAGGCCAGCGATCAGGAGATCATTGCCGCGCTGACCGTCACCGGTGCGCTGGATTTCGTCCGGCAGTTGCCCAAAGGCATGGATCACCTGGTACTTGAAGGCGGGCTGGGATTGTCTGGCGGCCAGCGTCAGAGCTTGCTGCTGTCGCGCTTGTTGATCCGTCAGCCACAAGTGCTGTTGCTCGACGAACCGACCGCGGCGCTGGATGACGTCACCGAACGACTGCTGCTGGAAAAACTCGCGACCTGGACTCAGGGCCGAACGCTGGTCGTCGCCACGCACCGGGTCAGCGTGTTGCAACTGGTCGAGCGGATCATCGTTCTCGACAACGGGCGCATCGTCATTGACGACCATCGCGACGCGGCACTCGCGCGGCTGCGCGCACCGGGCAAAGGAGTGGCGGTATGAAACCGATGATGACCGACGTACCGGACCCGATGTCCTATCTCGACGGCCGCGATGAGCGTGCCCTGGCCGGTGGTGCAAAGGTGATCTGGGGTTGCGCGCTGATGCTCGCCTGCTTCGTCGCGTGGGCGGCGTGGTTTGAGATCGTCGAGGTCTCGACCGGCACCGGCAAAGTGGTGCCCAGCTCGCGCGAGCAAGTGATTCAGTCGATGGAGGGCGGCATTCTCGAGCAGCTCAACGTTACTGAAGGTGCGTTGGTCGAGCGCGGCCAGATTCTCGCGCAACTGGACCCGGTGAAGAACCAGTCCAACGTCGGCGAAAGCGCGGCCAAGTACCGCGCGGCGCTCGCGAGCGTCAACCGCTTGCAGGCCGAGGTCAGCGAAAAACCGCTGGCCTTTGACGCCTCGCTGCAGGAGTTTTCCGATCTGATCCGCGCCGAAACCGAGCTCTACCAGACCCGTCGCAAAGGTCTGGCGGAAACCCTCGACGGTATCCAGAGCTCGCTGAAACTGGTGCGCAGCGAACTGGCGATCACCGAGAATCTGGCGAAGATCGGCGCCTCGAGTCGGGTCGAGGTGCTCCGCCTGACCCGTCAGCGCTCGGAGCTGGAATTGAAGGCCACCGAAGCCCGTTCCGATTACATGGTCCGCGCCCGCGAAGACCTGGCCAAAGCCAACGCCGAAGCGCAGATGCTCGAGGCGGTGATCCGTGGTCGTACCGATTCGCTGTCGCGCCTGACCCTGCGTTCGCCGGTGCGCGGTATCGTCAAGGACATCGAAGTCAGCACCATTGGCGGGGTGATCGCGCCCAACGGCCAGATCATGCAGATCGTGCCGCTGGATGAGCAACTGCTGATCGAGACGCGTATCTCGCCGCGCGACATCGCCTTCATTCATCCGGGTCAGGCGGCGAAAGTCAAAATCACCGCCTACGACTATTCGATCTATGGCAGCCTCGACGGCGAAGTGGTAACGATCTCGCCGGACACGATTCAGGACGAAGCCAAGCCGGAGATCTTTTACTACCGCGTGTTCATCCGCACGTCGTCGGATGAACTGCGTAACAAGGCCGGCAAACGCTTCGCCATCGTGCCCGGGATGATCGCTACGGTCGACATTCGTACCGGCGAAAAAACCGTGCTGGACTACTTGATCAAACCGCTCAACCGCGCCCGCGAAGCGTTGCGCGAACGTTGATCAGCGACTCGCCAGTTTGGTCGCCGACGGCGCCGTCGGGGTAATACTCGCCTGATAGCGCGCCCACTCGCGATTGATCTCCGCGTACGGCAGGAAAATGCTCACGCGCGGTTGATCAAGCAGGTCCGGGCGCTTGAGGCGACTGACGTCATCGCGGGTCAAAAACGCCACGTTGATGCCGACCACCTTGCCATCGGCGGAAAATACCGGCCCGCCGGACATGCCTTTGGCCAGTGCGCCATTGTGAGTGCCATAGAGCACGTTGCCCTCTTTGACGTCGAGGCGAACCATCGCCGGCAACGCCTGACCGGTGCCCTTGACCGACATGTACAGCGAATTGAACCCCACCGAGGTCAGCTCTTCGCCCGGCTTGTAGCCGCGCCATCCCGGCACGCTATTGGCCTTGTGGCGGAAGAACTGCACGTCTGCCTGCCCCTGGAAAACCGTGCCCGACAGGTAAGGAATGTGCTTCACCGTCACGGCGTAATCTTCATTCCATTGCACAGCCGAACCCATCAGCACGTAAGGCAAAGGCGCGCCGGAGTGAACGACAAAGGCTTGGTCTAAAACAGGATCCTGAACAAAAGCGACTGGCATTCCATTGCACCCGCTGAGCAGCATCGACGCTGCAACAAGTGACTTGAGGGGGCGCATTTTCGGTACATCTTGAAGTGAGGGAAGGTGCTGCAATATGTCATTGCGCCATCACTTCAGCAATAGTCTGAGCCTACCGCTTGTCGGCGAGCGATATAGTCAGTCAATGATTGGATCCAAGTAGCGAGGCTGGGACGATGATTGCCATCGTCCCCTTGCGCGTCAGATTTGTGCCTGACCACCGTCGACAAACAGCTCGATACCGTTGACGAAGCTAGCGTCGTCCGAGGCGAGGAACACCGCGGCAGCAGCGATTTCTGCCGGCTCGCCAACACGCCCCATCGGTATTTGCGATGCCATGTAATCGAGCAGACCTTGCTGCTGTTCGGCGTCCGGACCGGCCAGCTCCACCAGACCCGGGGTTTTGGTAGCGCCCGGGCTGAGCGTGTTGATGCGCACGTTGCGGTCTTTCAGATCCAGAATCCAGCTGCGCACGAACGCCCTCACCGCAGCCTTAGACGCGGAATACACGCTGAACGCCGCCGTGCCGGAACTGCCCGCCGTGGAACCGGTAAGAATCACCGAAGCGCCTTTGGCCAACAGCGGCAAGGCTTTCTGCACAGTGAACAGCACGCCCTTGACGTTGCGATCGAAGGTGTCGTCGTAGTGCGCCTCAGTGATTTCGCCCAGCGGCAGCATCGAGCCACCGCCGGCGTTGGCGAAAAGCACGTCGAGATGGCCCTTTTCGGCACCAATCTGCTGATACAGCGCATCAAGCTGTTCGAGGTTCGTCGAGTCAACCTGCACGCCTATGGCGTTGCCGACCAGCGCAACGGCGGCGTCGAGTTCGGCCTGGCGACGGCCAGTGATGTAAACGTAAGCGCCTTCCTCAGCGAAGCGCTTGGCCGTGGCCAGGCCAATGCCGGAAGTGCCGCCGGTAACGAGAGCAATTTTGCCTTGAAGTTTGCCAGTCATGAGTCTTCTCCAGAACGTGGTTAAAGCTGATCGGGGTTTGCTTTCGAGCTGGGGAAAAGCTTATCGACGCTACCGACCTTTCAAAATAGAATTGTCTGAAACTCATCGTTGCAGAATTGAAATGAGCAAACTGCCTGATTTTGAAGGTCTGGCGATGTTCGCCAAAGTTGCGGAGGAAGGTTCGTTCGCCTCCGCCGCGCGGGTCATGGGCGTCTCGGTACCCACGGTGTCGCGAGCGGTGGCGCGGCTCGAAGAGCGCCTGGGCGGTCGCCTGTTCAATCGCACCTCGCGGCAATTGGCGCTGACTGAATTCGGTTCGAGCATGGCAGCTAAAGCCGGGGACATTTACCGCCAGGCCGAAGAGGTCGAGAGTGAAGCACAAGACCTCTCGGTGCAGCCGCGCGGACAAGTCCGCCTCGCCGTGCCCATGTCATTCGGTTTGCGCTGGGTCGCGCCGTTGTTGCCTGAGCTGCTGCGCCGCTACCCGGAGCTGTTCGTCGACCTGCATTTGCATGACGCCTCGGTCGACCTGATCGCCGAGGGCTTCGACGCCGCATTGCGCATCGCCGCCCTGCCCGACTCTTCACTGGTCGCGCGTCGGCTGTGCGCTGTGAGCCAGTTGCTGGTGGCGTCTCCCGGCTACCTGGAAGCTCACGGACGCCCCATGCACCCGCGTGATCTGGCGACGCGTTCATGCCTGAGTTATGCATACCGCGCGCGCACGCAAGTCTGGCGCTTCACCCATCACAGCGGCATCGAGGAAGATGTCGTGCCGAAAGGCCCGTTGCGCGTGACCAATTCCGATGCGCTGCTGCCGGTGTTGCTCGAAGGATTGGCGATTGCCGAATTGCCAGAATTCATCGCCAGCGAATACCTGGCCGATGGGCGGCTGGAAGTGTTGCTGCCGGAGTGGCACATGACTCGCGGCGGGCTGTATTTCGTGACGCCGTCTGCACGCAGTCGCCCAGCGAAAATCCGCGCGCTGTCCGACTTCTTTGCCGAGCATCTGTCGGAGCCAGTGTGGCGCTGTGATCAGGCGCACGCTGCGCATTTGCTCAAATGAACGTTCGTCGGTACGCCGGACGACTGCACGGGCAATCCGGAAAGTGCGTGCTAGGGTGTCTAGCCAAAGCACGTTTCAATCCAGGAAAAAATGAGGAGGATCCATGCCACTTCATCCCATTCTGTTCATGGGCGGTTCCGGCGCCATCGGCCACCAGACGGCCCGCGCATTGCGCGCGGCGCATCCCGACGTACCCTTGCTGATCGGCGGGCGCGACCTCGCCAGGGCTGAGCAAACCGCCGAGCAAACCGGCAATGCCCAGGGTGTGGTCATCGATGCTCGCGCAGAAGATCTGGGACTGGGTGATCGCCCGGTCAGCGCCATCGCCCTTTTCTACATGGACCACGCCCTCGCCGGGCTGCGTTTTGCGCAAAAGCGCAAGGTGCCGCACCTGAGCATTTCTTCCGGCGTGTTCGAAATCGCCCCGCAAATCGCCAGTTTCATTCACTCGCCCGAGGCGGCGCCGATTGTGCTCGGCTACGAATGGATGGTCGGCGCGACCACGGTAGCGACGCTGCACCTCGCCAAGGCCTTCGCCCGTGTGCGCGACATCCGCATCCACGCACTGGTCGACGAACAGGATGGCGGCGGCCCGACTGTGGCGGTCGATTTCGAACACCTGAACAAAATGCTGCCGGCCGCGCTAACCCGCCGTGACGGCGAGTTCATCTGGCGCGAAGGCGACGACGCCAAGGTCAGCTTCCGCGCCGTCGACGGTACCACTCTGGAAGGCGCCGGTTTTTCCTCCATCGACGTCACCGGCCTGGCCGCCGCCACCGACGCGCCGAATGTCGAGTTCAACCTCGCCAGCGGCGTCAGCTCGACCCGGCGTCAGGGCCAGCCGATGTCGACAGAGATATTGATCGAAATAGAAGGCACGGATCACAAGGGATCTGCGTTGCGCACACGGCACGCCGTGGTTCACCGCGCAGGTGCGGCGGCATTGACCGGGCTCAGCGTGGCCATGCTGCTGGAGCGACTGGTTGGGCTGGATGGGCAAGCGCCTGTGAGGCCGGGGTTGTATTTTCCGTATCAGTTGCTGGACGCGCAGGTGTTTTTGCAGCGGCTGGAAAAGGACGGTGGTGAGCTGATAGAGCTGGACGGAGAAGTGACTGGATAAAAAATCGTAGCGACCAGGCTGGTCGCTACTCAAACACACAGACGACAGGGTCGCAGGTGAGCATCAGTTTTACTTCCTTCCCCTGTTTGCACAGAGTCAGGGCTTGCGACCGACCTGAGCGTAGCCCTGCCTTATGCTCAAGGCAGGACGCAGAGCCCTGGCAAATGTCACTTCTTCTTTTTCGCTGGCTTGTCGGCCTTCTCTGATTTCTTTGCCTTCTCCGGTTTGCTGTCAGCTTTCTTGGCGGAATCCTTGGGCTTGGGGTCTTTTTTCTTTTCTTTCTTGTCAGAGGGCTTTTCTTTCTTGTCGGAGGACTTCGATAGCATCGAAGCCGCATCCGATTTCTTCGCCGATGACGACTTTTTGTCTTTCAATTCTTTACTGGCTTTCGAAGTCTCACCTTTGCTCTTCTTGTCATCTTTAGCCACGTTAACCACCTCTCGGAGTAGTGCTGACATTAGCGCACTGCCTGCGGAATTGCCCACAGGCTCAGTATTAGGCGTGGCTGGTGGAATGCCGTTCAATTTATCTCAAACGTCGACAATCGCAGGTTGTAAGTTCAAAAGCTGTTGGCGATGTGGAAGCGCCTTGCACTAAAAGGCGCATCCTGTTCTTCGTCCTGGTTTCGGCGAAAGAAATCGCGCATCAGCTCGGCAGGAGCTTGACGCTGCCACAAACCCTGCTCGCGGGTCTGCCAGTCATTCCTTCACCTGTTGAGCCAGTGCGGTGGGGTAAATGACTTGCTGGGTGTCAAGGTTGCGAATCTCGGATTCGATGCTGATGGTTGACACCTCGCGTCCGCGAGGTCCGCTGATAGCGGTGCTGGTGGAGAAGTCCACCACATAACGCTGGCCGGCGCGCAATTCGACATCGCGTGCACCGAAGCCGCATTTTGCGCCGCCGGTACCTAGCCCGTTCATCGATACCCAGCACCAGCCCAATGAGTGCTTTCCGGGCGTAAGGCGTAGCGCCTGCTTGCCGGAAACGTCGAGAATTGATGCACGACCGGCGCCCGGCAACGGTTGGTCATCCACCTGCGTGGCCAGCAGCAGTCGGTGAAAGGGCACGCCGATAGCGCGAAATTGAGTGGTCGCGAAGTAGACAAGCGCGGCGTCGGGAGCGTTATTGGAAAGATCATAAGGCGTCATCGATTCCGGCGCCCATTCGCCCTGGTAATCCTTGTAGTGATAGTTGGAGCAGGCGGTGGTGAAAATGGCTGCCAGCAGAACCGCAGATAACTTGAGTGGCGAATTGAATAGCGACGAACGCATTGTTCTTCCTTGTTGAGATACCTACGGCTGCTTCGTCAACAGCGGCCGTTTCCGGTGAAGAGTGATATCGGGATGATATCACTCAAACCATCACAGATCCTCTGCGGCGCTGTTCTTGTGCCAAAAAAAAGACCCGCCGCGTGACGAGCCTCTTATGCCTGTACTTCGCTTCAGGCCGATTTCACCGTGTCAGCCTCTTGGTTGTTCTCAGCCCGAATCCTGAACCAGATCGCATACATCGCCGGCAGAAACACCAGCGTGATGATGGTGCCAACAAACGTGCCGCCGATCAGCGTGTAGGCCAGCGTGCCCCAGAACACCGAGTGGGTCAGCGGAATGAACGCGAGAATCGCTGCCAGCGCGGTCAACAACACTGGCCGCGCCCGTTGCACTGTCGCTTCGACCACGGCATGGAACGGCGCCAGCCCTTCCTGTTCGTTGTGATGAATCTGCCCGATCAGGATCAGCGTGTTGCGCATCAGGATTCCCGACAGCGCGATCAACCCGACCAGCGCGTTGATGCCGAACGGCTGATTGAAGATCAGCAGCGTCGGGACGACACCGATCAAGCCTAACGGCGAGGTGAGGAAGACCATGATCATCGCCGAGATCGAACGCACCTGCACGATGATGATCAGCAACGTCATGGCGATCATGATTGGCAGCAACGGCAAGATCGCCTTGCCTGCCTTGCCGGATTCTTCGATGGCGCCCGCCTGTTCAATCCGGTAACCGGATGGCAGGTTTTCGATGATCGGCTGCAACTGCTGGATGATCGCGCCGGAGACGTCCGGTGGCTGCAAACCTTCGGCGATGTCGCCACGCACGGTGATGGTCGGCGTGCGATCACGGCGGCGCAGGATCGGATCCTCCATGCGCACTTCCACCTGGCCGATCTGCGACAACGGGATGCGCTGCCCCGCCGCGCCGACCAGGGTGAAGCCTTCGATCTGTGCCGGGTCGAGGCGGATATTGCCCGCCGCACGGCCGACGACCTGCACTGATCGGATGTCCTCACGAACCGCCGTGATCGGCACGCCGCTCAGAAGAAATTGCAACTGCTGGGCCACCGCGCTGGACGTCAGCCCCACCGCCTGCAAGCGATCCTGATTCAGGTTGAAGTGCAACGTCGGCGTCAGCGGCCCCCAATCCGTGTTGACGGTTCTCATCATCGGGCTGTCCTGCATCACCGCCCTGACCTGCTCGGCGATGTCGCGCAGCTTCGCCGGTTCAGGCCCCATCACGCGATAGGCCACCGGGAATGGCGAGTACGGGCCGAAGACGATTTGCGTGGCCCGAACGCGTGCCTCTGGAGCAAGCCCTTCAGCGACGGCTTCGCGCAAACGCAACTTGAGGGTTTCGCGAGCGTCCTGGCCGTCGGTCAGCACGACGATTTTGGCGAACGATGGATCCGGCAACTCCGGCGCCATCGCCAGGAAAAACCGTGGCGCGCCCTGGCCGATATAGGCCGTGACGATTTTGGCCTCTTCCTGCTTCTGCAGCCAGGCTTCGACTTTGACCGCGGCCGCGCTGGTCTGCTCGATGGACGTGCCGTAGGGCATCTGCACTTCGATCATCACTTCGGGACGGTCAGAGGTCGGAAAGAACTGCTTCTTCACCAGCCCCATGCCTGGAATCGCGACGACAAACAGCGCGACAACCATGCCCGCCACCAGCCATTTGCGCGTAATCACCCACGTCAGAATCCGCCGGAAGCGGTTGTAGCGCGGCGTGTCGTAGATTGCCGCATGTCCGCCTTCGACTTTCTTGATGTCCGGCAACAGCTTCACGCCCAAGTACGGCGTGAAAGCCACGGCGACGACCCACGACGCAATGAGCGCGATGCCGACAATCCAGAACATGTTGCTGGTGTATTCACCCGCCGTGGACTGGGCGAACCCGTTTGGCAAAAAACCTATCGCCGTGACCAGGGTACCCGCGAGCATCGGCGCTGCGGTATGGCTCCAGGCATAGGCCGAGGCCTTGATGCGGTCGTAGCCCTCCTCCATCTTCACCACCATCATTTCAATGGCGATGATCGCGTCATCGACCAGCAGCCCCAGCGCCAGGATCAATGAACCCAAGGTAATCCGGTCGAAGTTCTTGCCGGTGGCTGCCATCACCACAAACACGATCGCCAGGGTCAACGGCACCGCCGCTGCGACTACCACGCCGACACGCCAGCCCATGCTGAGAAAACACACGAGCATGACCACCAGCAGCGCGACAAAGAACTTGACCATGAACTCGCCCACCGCCGAGTCGATATTCACTGCCTGATCGGTGACTTTGGACAGGGTCATGCCCAAGGGCATTTCCTCGTTGATCCTGATCGTTTCGGCATCCAGCGCCTTGCCCAGATCGAGACCGTTCCAGCCCTCGCGCATGATCACGCCGAGCAATAACGTTTCCTCGCCATTGTTGCGCACCAGAAAGGTTGCCGGGTCTTCGTAGCCGCGCTCGACCGTCGCGACATCAGATAGCTTGAGGGTTCGCTCCTGCGCAACCACCGGCGTGTCACGGATTTTCTGTAACGTATCGAACGCGCCATCGACGCGCAGAAAAACCTCCGGCCCTTTGGTTTCGACCGATCCGGCGGGGGTCAGGACGTTCTGATTGTTGAGCGCGGCGAAGATGTCCTGCGGCGACAAACCCAGCGTCGCCAACCGATCATGGGAAAACGAAACGAATATCCGCTCAGCCTGCTCGCCGATGATGTTGACCTTTTTCACCCCCGGCACATGCAACAGGCGCTGGCGTAATGTCTCTGCGTCGCGCACCAGCAAGCGCTGCGGCTCGCCCTTGGCTTTCAAGGCGAACAGCGCGAAGGTCACGTCGGAAAACTCGTCGTTGACCATCGGCCCGATGACACCCGCCGGCAGCCTGATTGCTTCGTCGTCGAGTTTTTTGCGTGCCTGATAAAACTCTTCCTGCACCTGCCCCGGCGGTGTGCTGTCGAGCAACGACACCACGGTAAATGCAAGCCCCGGGCGCGTGTAGGTTTCCGTGCGGTCGTACCACTTCAATTCCTGCAGACGCTTTTCCAGGGGTTCGGCGACCTGGTCCTGCATCTCCTGCGCGGTCGCCCCCGGCCACGCGGTAATCACCGTTAGCTGCTTGACCGTGAACGGCGGATCTTCCGCCCGGCCCAACTTGAAGAACGACAGGACACCGGCGACGGCAATCAGAAAAATCAGAAACACCGTGATCGCCCGTTGGCGAACGGCGATGGCGGAAAGGTTGAACCGGCCCTCGCTCATGGACGGCTCCCGGCAAGCTGGCCATCGTCGCGGGCAAGCAATCGCACTTCTTCGCCATCGCGCAGCAGATGCGCACCCAGCGCCACAATCGGCTCACCGACGTTGAGTTCGCCAGCGATGCGCGCCGAATCGTCACTCAATCCGAGCACTTCGACCGGTCGCCAGGAGACTTTCGCCGGTGTGCCTGCGATCACCCAAACGCCGGGGCCTTTGCCCGGGTTGTAGATTGCGGTCATGGGCACCTTCAGCGCCTGTTTTGCCGCAGAACTTTGCGGGATTTCGATGGTGACCGTCGAGCCGATCGGCGCATCGGCCAGTTTGCCTTCAAGCACATAGCGCGCTTCAAAGGTGCGAGTGGCGCGGTCGGCGGAGTCGGAAAGCAGACGCAGTTTTGCACTGACGACAACCGACGTATCGCCATACAGTTTTGCCTGGGCGGTTGAGCCTGCTGCGGGGCGCAAGGTTTCGGGCAGATGAACGATGGCTTCACGCTGACCGGCGCGCGCCAGTCGCACCACCGGTTCGCCGGGGCTGACGACTTGCCCCGGTTCCACAAGGGTTTCCACCACCACGCCATCAGCGTCCGCCACCAGCACCGCGTAACCGGAAGCGTTGCGCGCAACGTCCGCCTGCGCGACAGCGGCATTGAGTTGCGCCCTAGCGGTGTCGGCCGCGGCTTTGAACTGATCGTAGGCCGATGCCGAAATGGCGCCGGCGGCGACGAGCCGGCGATTGCGCGCTTCGTCACCGGCAGTCTGATTTGCCCGGGCGCGAGCGGCGCTCACCGCTTCTTGCTGCGCTCGCGCCTGCAGGCCGAGGTCGATCGGGTCAAGACGCATCAGTGGCTGCCCGCGCTTGACCGTCTGGCCGGTATCAACCAGACGCTCAAGCACCTTGCCCGAGACGCGAAAGCCCAGATCGCCCTGCACTCGCGCCGCCACGACACCGGTGAACGATCGGGACCCGTCCTCTGCAAGTTGCACCGCAGCCGACCTCACCAAGGGCGCCAAGGTACGCGGGTCTTTTGCGCTGGAGGAATCCCCGCACGCCGTCAGGGCCAAGGGCAACAAACATACCGCGAGGGGGAAAGGTCGGAGCCGGCGCATGGAATTCCTTTACTGAAAATAGGATGACCATCATATTCTCAGTATTGTGACCAATATCGTCAACAGTCACAACGTTTCCGGCCCGATTTCAACGCTGAATCAAAAGCGGTAGCTGACAGAAGTGCCGAGGCCGCTGGCGCTGTTCACGTATTTGGCCTTGTACGAACCTTTGCCTATCGAGGTGTCGTTGAATACGCGGTCCGCGATTGGTGTTGTTGGCCGGAGACTGATCAACCGAGAACCCGGTACGCAGCACTGAAATAACCAAACTGCGGCGGCCATGTAGCCCGAGTGACCATTCCAGTCAACAGTCAGTCCAGAACAGCGGAAATGTCGTTGCGTCAGGAACAGGATTGGGTTGGGACGACTGATCAGACTCCTCGGATCAGCAGAGCGTCAAGGCATCAAGCTGCGCAAGATGAGGTTCGAAGTCAGCGTGGGCGCCACTTCGATGAAGTCGAGGTTGTGTTGCAGCATCAGCGGATTGACGAAGGGCCGCAGCGCCAAGTGGATCGATTCGACGGTTTCATCCAGCGGCGTCCTGCGCTCGAACTCACCGACCTCGCGCCCTTCACGGACAATGTCGGTGATAAAGCGCTTGATCTGCGCATCGTAACGCTGCGCACTCGGCCAGTTTTCGCCAGCGGCGAATGCGGCAATGTCGTAGAGCTTGCGGTCGTTGAAGAACAGATCCACGCCCGTAGCAATCACAGTTTTCACCAAACGGCGGAAGCGCTCGGTGGGCGTCAGGTCGGCTTCATTGATCGCCAGTTCGACCGCCGCAACGATCTGCCCCAGGCAATTCGCGCAGATGGCCTCGCCTATCGCCTGCTTGGAATCAAAGAATTTATAGATATACGCCTTGGAGAAACCGATGGCCTTGGCCAGATCGGACACCGTGGTCTTGGCGTAGCCGTACTGGCTGAAATGCTCGTTGGCAGCCGCGACAATCTGATCACGAATGTCGTGATCGACTGGCCCACGCGGGCCGGGGAAGGATGGGGAAACTGAAGTCTGATTCATGTCGGCAGCTTACTCACCCGCCCGCCGACTGACAACGTGCGACACATTTTGAATACCACGACCCACCCCCTGTAGGAGTGAGCCTGCTCGCGATAACGCCCTCCCAAACGACACCAACCCCCCAAGCTGCTGCACTACCCGGCTTTACTGATCGCGGAAAAATTGATACGAGAAAAGCCGTGCAGCAACATCCCGACAATGATCAACGCCCCCGCCCGCAACCACGTCTCCCAGCCCTGCTGACTGAGCAGAACCAGACACGACACGATCGCAAGCACCGGAACGAAGGTCGGCACGCGAAAGTGATCCTCCTCGACCCTGTCGCGACGAAGCACGAGCACCGCCACATTGGTACTCAGAAACACGAACAGCAACAGCAACACCACCGTCTCTGCCAGCGTTGCCAAAGTCCCCGTGAGTGTCAGCGCAATCGCCACCAGGGTGGTTGCGACAATGGCCGCCCAAGGAGTTTTTCGTTCAGGCAGCACCGCACCCAAAACTCCCGGCAACAATCCGAGGTTCGCCATGCCATACGTCAATCGACTGGCCATGATCATGGTTAACAACGCACCGTTGGCCACAGCGATCAGCGCAATGAAAGAGAACAGCGCCGGCGGGATTGCGAGGGTCGATGCGCGGACAACCTCCAGCAAAGGCGCCGACGTGGCGACCAGTTTCTCGGTAGGCAACACCGAAGAAGCCGCCACACCCACCGCCATGTAAACCACGCCAGCCGTAATCAAAGCCGCGAACAAGGCGCGCGGGTAGACCTTGCGCACATCCTTGATTTCCTCGGCCAGATTGGCCGAAGTTTCGAAACCCACGAAGGAGTAGAACGCGAGCAATGCCGCACCCAGAACCGCCAGCATGGGACTGACGCCAGGCTTGAACGTGAGGGTCCGTCCCAGGTCCGCCTCGCCTGTGCGGAAATACCAGACTGCAGCCACGATCACCAGAAGCAGCCCCGACAGTTCAATCACGGTCATCACCAGGTTCGCCCCGAGCGACTCCTTGATCCCCCGCGCATTGAGCAGGCCGATAGCCAGAAGAAACACCAGCGCGGCAACCTGCGGCGATACGTCGACGAAGGCGTTCAAGTAATCACCGGCAAACGCCAGCGACAAACCCGCAGCGCTGGTGACCGCAGCCGCCAGCATGCAAAAACCGACGAGGAAGGAAATGAGCGGTGACTTGAACGCCTTTTCCGCGAACACCGAAGCCGCGCCGGCGTGGGGATATTTGGTCACCAGCTCCGCGTAGGAACCCGCCGTCAACATAGCAAAGAACAGCGCAATCAGCAGCGGCACCCAAATCGCGCCGCCCACCTCCCCTGCGATCGTTCCGGCGAGGGCATAAACCCCCGCCCCCAGAACATCGCCGAGAATAAACAGAAACAGCATCGGGAAAGTGATAGCCCGGCGCAGAGAAGTTTTATCAGTGGGAGCCGTCACGGTCATTCCTTGGTTCAGGTGTGGAGGAGCTGGTGGTTGTCACCTCAAACAATGGAAATGGCGCCGAAAGCAAAGTTCAAAATGTGTGATGGGATGAACCGCAGAGTACAAAGTGCCTCCCCTGTAGGAGTGAGCCTGCTCGCGAAGACTCCAGCCCAGTCAACACACAACCTCAGCCAAACCCAATTTCCTAAACACCTCGTTTAAAAGCGATATCCAGACCATGCCAGCAAGCTACAACGCCTTGCGCCATTGCCTACGACTACGCCAGAATCCGCCGGCTTGTGCGCCTCGGGCCGTGGTTCTATCGTTGGCCGGTCACTGAAAACAGTGATCGGGTTTGGTAGCCCGCTTTCCACATGGCGCATAACGTCACCGTCTGCAGATGCTTTCGCATCGGTTTTATGGTGGCCATGCGCAGGGCGTTTTCGAGCGCGCCGGTTTTTCCATGTGGGCCGGTCTACCAACCTTCGTATGGCCACCACCCTTCGTTTGGTAGCGAGAGTGATGGCTCCCTTGGTCACATATGGAGCTTCACCATGTTCAAAGTAACGCCTAACCCGCCAGCGTCGGACGCAACATCACCCTACGAATCCCTCGACTCAAAAAAACTCCACGAAGCCGCCGACCGCGCCCTCGACCATTACCTCAAACCCACCGACACCATCAAAACCACGCCCTACCAAACCAGCAGCATGTTCCTCGCCAACCCGAAAACCGCGACTGAAGAATTGCTGGTCAACGCCAGCGAATCGCTGGGCTCTGCCTCGGTGATGTTGAGTGATGTGATCGGGATGGTTGAAGGATCTGCGCGCAAGACACTGCAAGGTATTGCGCAGGTCGTCATGCTCGGCGAGCTGGCGGTTAATCAGGCGTTGGATAACGTCGTGCCGGTGGAGTAACCGAAAACGCCCTGTTACCGGTGAGGTGCAGAGCTTCAAATACAAGCGATGAAGGTCGGGCGTACGCTTATGTCCCGCCCCCCACCGCGCTCATCACAAGAGCCCAGCCTTGCGCTGGCTCTTGCCGTTTAGTGGCAGTGGTAGTCGTTGGTTTTATGGTTGCGATGGCAACCCTTCGAGTCAGTGCCACCGCTGTGCGCAAAGGCAGCAACGGATGTAATCGACAATATGGCGGCAATCAGAATGGCGGACAGTTTCATCAGGGCTTGCTCCATGCTCGTGTTTTTATTGTTGTGAGAGGCCTCACGCATTGCAGCGTATGGCCAGGTGCCTTCATTGAGCAAGCGACTTTTCCGGAGATTCGATCAAAGGTCGAGTGCTTATTTATTGAGCTACTCCCGTCTCTGGCTTAGGATGACCTATAATCCCCCCCAGGGGGATATAAAATCGTCTGCAAACCAGAGCTCGTCGCTTCTTTTTCTGCGGGAAGCCTCAGTGAGCAGATAGGCACACGCGTCTGCATTCGAGATTGCTCATGTTGAAAATTCTGGCCAACCGAACCTACCGTCATCTCTTCCTTGCGCAAGTGATCGCACTCGTCGGGACTGGTCTTGCCACGGTCGCATTGGGCCTGCTTGCGTTCGATCTGGCCGGAGCCCAAGCGGGAGCCGTACTCGGTACGGCGTTGGCAATCAAAATGACCGCCTACATTGGCGTTGCGCCGATCGCCGCGGCTTTTGCAGAGCGACTTCCCCGGCGTGCAATGTTGGTGTCGCTGGACCTGGTGCGAGCCTTCGTCGCGTTGGCTCTGCCGTTCGTGACGGAAATCTGGCAAATCTACGTACTGATCTTCGTCCTTCAATCAGCTTCGGCAGCGTTCACTCCCACGTTTCAAGCGACTATTCCAGACATCCTGCCGGATGAAGACGATTACACCCGCGCCTTGTCGCTATCGCGCCTGGCTTACGATCTTGAAAGTGTTGCCAGCCCGATGCTCGCCGCCGCGTTGCTGACCGTGATCAGCTTCCACAACCTGTTCGCCGGCACGGTCATCGGCTTCCTGGCCTCTGCTGCTTTGGTTGCCACGGTATTGTTGCCAAAGGCGAAGCAGATACCACGACGCAGCATTTACGAACGAACCACTCGAGGTATGCGCATATTTCTGGCCACACCGCGCTTGCGTGGGCTATTGGCTCTCAATCTGACAGTGGCTGCCGCCAGTGCCATGGTTATCGTCAATACGGTGGTGTTGGTGCAATCGCGCTTCGCTCTGCCTCAAAGCTCGACCGCATTGGCGCTGGCTGCGTTTGGAGCTGGTTCGATGGTTTCAGCACTGGTCTTGCCTCGGCTGCTGAAGAACATCAAAGATCGAACGGCCATGCTGTCGGGTGGCGCAATACTGGTCGCAGGTCTGGTCGCTGGCATCAACCTGACCTCCTACGAATCCCTGTTGCCATTGTGGATGGTGCTTGGCGTGGGCTATTCGCTTGCCCAGACTCCGAGCGGTCGACTATTGCGGCGCTCGGCGCATGCCGAAGATCGCCCGGCATTGTTCGCCGCCCAATTTGCGTTATCCCATGCCTGCTGGCTGATTACCTACCCATTGGCTGGGTGGTTGGGCGCGAATATCAGTCTCACTGCGTCATTTGTCGGACTGGCTTTGTTGGCATGTGCTGCGCTGGTGGTCGGTATCGTGATTTGGCGTCCAGCTCATGACCAGGAGTCGATCAGACATACCCACGAGAACCTGCCGAAAGATGACGCACACATCCACGGCCAAGAAGGTCCGGATCACCAACATCCATACGTGATCGATGACCAACATCGCCGATGGCCCGACCGGTGATCGTGACCAGGAGACTTGATCCTACTATTGACCAACCTCGTAAGGCTCCGAGCAAAATAGCGCTCGGGAGATACAGCCAGACTTGAGCCTCGCCCTGTCGTGGGAGTTCAGCAAAATCGGGCATGACCTAAAGGTACTTGGTGATTTGTTTAAAGGCTTCCAGCGGTGCCCGCTCACCATTGTTCAACGCCGAGACGGTGTCCTCCAGGCAATGATCGATGTGATCCTGGATAAGTGTTCGTTTGGCCTGGCAGATCGCTTTCTCAACCGCATGAAGCTGCTGAGCGATATCCACGCACTGACGCCCTTCTTCGATCATGGTGATGATGCCGCGCAAATGACCGTCCGCTCGCTTGAGGCGCTTGATGATCGCCTCGTGACTCTGATGGGTATGGGGATGGCTGTGTTCGTGTTCTTGCTCACTCATGACTTGAGGCCCGGGCTTCGATGAATTATGCTCGCATCCTATCCCCCCCAAGGGGATACGGTCAAACATGAGAAAGCCCCATCAAACAGGCCGAAAACCGAATTCCATGTTCAACAGGACACTGACAACGACGGTGGTAATCGCGCTTGCACTCGCCATGTTCATGGCTTGGGCCGGGCATACCTATTCGTTGTCGGTGCCGTCGCAACAGCCAACGTGGGAGATCACTCAAGACGCCCATCACTCTCACGGCGAAGAGGTTTCATCCGGCCACTCAGTTCTTTCAGAACACTATCACTCGCCACTGACCCCTGATCATCAGCACGAAACGCCGCAACTCACGGCCCCATTGATGCTGGCGACCTCGCCAATGCCATCGATGCGAGTCGATGCACTGCGACACGCTGTTCCCCCGCCGCCGATATTCCTGATCGAGCGCCCGCCACGTCCTTCGTTCGCATCCTGACCATGGCCGCCATGCGGCCCAAGATCTTCAAGGAGGGCTGCTAACCCTGCGTACGTGTCCGCTTTTGGCCGAAAGCGGCCAGCAGCAAGAATCCGACCTGACCACTAAAGAAAGCTGAAACTACAGCTCCAAACCGGAGCCCCGAATCCCCATTTCTCGGCAAATCTCGCTGTCAGGCGCGCCCAAGTCCGCAGACGCTCCCTCCCGTGAGCGCACCGGCACCCAGCCTGCATTGCTCCCGCCGAGGCGGATCGGCAGGCCCCAACCAGGGCAACATCCGATCTTCGCTACCCCATCGACTGACACCCTTTTCAACCAGAATGCTGGGCAAAGTCTGCTTGTGCACGCGATTCTTGGTTCACCTCAAGCCATTTCGTATGATGAGCAACCTAAGTTTGGGATGCTTGGCGTGAAATCATCATCAAAAAAAGCTTCAACCACTCCGCCCGTACCAACCGGCGTCACCCAGAATTTAAGCGAGGCTGTAAATCAACTTTCTTGGGACGATTTGCGAATCATTAAAACGCTAAGTGAATGCGGCAATAGAGCCACGACTGCAAAGAGGTTGGGGATCAATGTATCCACCGTATCGCGTCGTGTGGCTCAAGTGGAAAAGACACTTGGGGTCGCCCTATTTGACCACCGTCGCTCGGGGTACATGCTGACGCCCGAGGGCATTGAGTTAAGGGCCCTCGCCGAACGCGTCGAGCTTGATATCGTGAGCGTCACGCGTCGAGTTTCTCGGGCAGGTCAAGGGCTACTTGGAAAACTTAGGATCACTACTAGCGACTCCCTGCTGCTGTATTTCCTCACGCCGATCATCGCCGACTTCAAGGCGCTTAATGAAGGAATTGCCATGGAGGTTCTGGTTGGCAACGAGACGTTAAGTCTCGCTCGCGATGAATCTGATGTAGCGGTGAGAGCGACCACAAATCCTGCCGAAAGTCTCGTCGGGCGCAAGCTCGCTTCGATTGCATGGGCGCCTTATGGCAGCATAAAACAAGCGACTACTATCCCGTTCGCAGAAGGCCAACCGTGGGTGTCCTATTCCGCAGGATTATGTGGATTGAAAGCTAAGAGCTACGTCGAGGACAGAGTCAGCGCCGACTGTATTTCTTATCGCACCGACTCAGTCGCGGCGGCGAGCGTCGCCATTGCGGCAGGCCTTGGCTATGGGTTTCTGCCGTGCATGCTGGGAGACATTACGCCTGGGTTAACACGCGTCGGGCCAGTTGTGCGCGAACTACAGGATGAGCTCTGGCTGCTTACGCATCAGGACATTCGAAAGTCATGGAGAGTAAAGGCGTTCATGACTTTTTGTGCAGCAGCAGTAGCGCATCAAAAGCCTTTGATCGAAGGGCAGCTGGATCTCCCGGTTGCGCAGCGCGAAACCGGGAGCGTCTCTTAGTGGGCGCTAGATCCGATGACAGCCTTGCAGACAATTTCAATCAGCTGTGAACGTTGAGCCAACCTGGATACACCGATGATATTGCTCGCGCACTGGGGCCGCTCAGTGCGATATGCGGCTTTGCGCACATCACCTACCACGGCGAAGGCCGCGTCCATATCCAATACGTATAGCGTTTCTTCGACGACATCATTAAGGGTTGCTCCATAGAGCGCGAGCAACTTGGCGATGTTGTCGTAAGAGGCGCGCATCTGCTCTCCTATCGACGAGAAATCGCTGGGCTTGCCCTCGCTATTCAAAGGCGCGGGAGCAACCAGGTTGCCCTCCTCATCGTGGTTGAACTGACCCGAGATATAGATCTCGTTTCCAACTTTTCTGGCCTGGGGATAGCCGTAGCCCTCCTCCCATGAGACTCCCCAGTAAGCGGTGTTTTTGCCGTGCGGTTGTGAAGCAGCCATTGCTTTCTCCTTGCAGATGACGAGTCGAATGAGGTCGATTCGAGTTGTCGGGAGGCAAAGGCTAGCACCGGAAACACTATTGAAAATGCGCATTTTTGCGCCCCCAGCAGCGCAAAATTGCGCCCCCATCACGACACGCATTCCGTTAAATTTTTTCCATCGGCTGACCGCTGGATTGAGCTTATCAACCGGCGACTGGGAAAAAAGGAATCAGGATGAAAAAGGAAACATGCGCGTCCTCACTTAAGGATGTGACTAAACAGACCGGGCAATTGAAACCTTGGCAGATTCAACGCGCGGAGCAGCTGATGCTCGATAACCTGGACGCAGATATTTCAGTGGCAGCTATCGCACAGGCCTGTGCGCTATCGCGCAGCCATTTCACCCGTCAGTTCAAAAAGAGCACTCTCGTCTCACCCAAAGAATGGATGCGAGCGCAGCGGATTTTGCGGGGCAAGCAGTTGCTTCAGACGTCTAGATTGTTGCTTGCAGACATTGCACTGGAGTGTGGTTTCTTTGATCAATCTCACTTCTGTCGAACATTCGTGCAAACCGAAGGTGTGACTCCCAGGACTTGGAAACAGAACAATCAATCGCCTGTGCTGTGATTTGATGAGCGGCATAACGGGGCCAAGTCGTGCCTTCAGGTTTGATCCTAGGAGGCGGCGCATGCCAACGGCGCCTTGGTGGAATTGCCGTACCCGACCAACGACGTGAGGCTGACGAAGGCTGCGACCGAAGCGGTCAATCGCCGTTTCCGACCTCGGCCAGACAAGCTATCGTATCGAACTCTCGCTTCGTCAAACCCCCAGGAAAGCCAATGCCCAGCTCACTTGTATTGAACGGCCAGGCTCACCACCTCGACCATTCAGACCCCATAACCCCATGGTGGAGCTTTACCAAAACAGTGTTGGCAGCGACCGCGCTTTCATTGGTACGTGACGGTCTGATCGAACTGGACGAGCCAGTTCTCAACCAGCCTTTTACGCTGCGTCAGTTGCTGCGGCATGAGGCAGGTCTCGCCGATTATGGCGAGCTGGCTGAATATCACGCCGCCGTCGCTGGCAATGAGGATGCATGGCCGGTGATTGAAATGATGCAACGTCTTGAGGGTGCGCGACTTCGATACAGCCCTGGCACCGGATGGCGTTACTCGAATGTTGGTTACCTTTTCGTCGTGAGACTTATTGAACAGCTCACTGAGCTGACGCTTGAAGAGGCCATCCGCCGACGCGTCTTGACCCCATTAGGCCTTTCGAGCGTTCGCTTCGCTAAAACGCGGGCCGATTTGAAGGAATGCCAAGGTGGGAATACGTTGAACTACGACCCCGCCTGGGTCTATCACGGCTTGCTGATTGGCCCCCTCTCGCAAGCGGCGTTATTACTGGATCGGCTCCTCGCCGGCCAACTCCTTCCCTCGACGTTGCTCCAGGCAATGCAGACAGCACAACCCTTGGGCGGGCCGATTCCAGGACGTCCATGGATCGCTCCGGGGTACGGCCTTGGTTTGATGCAGGGTTCGATTGAGGGCGGATTGATGCTGAGCGGACACACGGGTTGCGGACCCGGCAGTGTCATTGCCGTTTACCGATTCTGCGATGGCAACGCATCAGCCTGTTGCGCGGGTTTCGAGATGGGAGCCAATGAAGGTGCCGTTGAAGCCCACGTCGTCCAACGATTGATGCAGGCCTTACGACACGGCGCTGACAACGCCTGAGTTCTTTGCCGACTGCCGTTCGCCCCGCAAAAAATCCACAAACGCCCTCAGCGGCGAAGGCATGTGACGGCGTCCGTGGTAGTAAAGAAACGGCCCGTCGAAGGCCTGCCACCAGTCCTCGAGGATCCGCACCAGTCGACCATCGGAGAGCGGCTCGCGCAGAAAATCCTCGAAGGTATAGATGATGCCCAGCCCGTTGATGGCCGAGCGAACTGTCAAATCGTGGGACGACGTCAGCAGTTGCCCCTGAGGCGGGATACGCACGATACGGCCGTCTCGATGAAACTCGAATACGCCGACTTTGCCACTTTCGAATCGATGACCAAGCAGGTCATGGCCTGGCAGTTCTTCGGGGTGAGTGGGTGTCCCACGTTCAGCCAGATAGCGCGGTGCGGCCGCTGCAACGAAGCGTTGGCGACGAGGGCCGATGGGTACGGCGATCATGTCTTTGGCCAGGCTCTCTTCATAGCGCACGCCGGCGTCATAGCCGCCAGCGTTGACGTCGACGAAGGTGTTGTCCATGACGACTTCGACACTGACCCCTGGATAAAGGCGCAGAAAACGCGCCAGCAGGTCGGGCAACAGAAAGCGTGCCACCGGCACTGGCACGTTGAGCTTCAGCGTGCCGACCGGGCGCTGAGCGTCGTCGTCCAGATCGTTGAAAGCCGCGTCGATTTCTTGCAAGGCCGGGCGCAGGCGCTCGAGCAATCGCTCGCCGGCCGCCGTCGGCGTGACGCTGCGGGTGGTTCGATTGAGCAGGCGCACGCCCAGATCGCCTTCCAGCCGACGCATGCAGTCGCTCAGCGATGAGGCGGACAAACCGCGCTTCTGCGCCGCAGCACGAAATCCCCCCGCCTCGACCACCGCAGCAAATATCGACACATCGGTAAGGTTTGGTTTACGCATGGATGCTCCCTCCGCAGGCGCCTGACTGTACGCCATACCGTACGGGCCATCCACCAATGCCCGGCTTATCCTCGCGCATTCGTACACCGATACTGCTCACTCGCCCCGCCAACCGGGAACCTATGACGCGAATGAGAACTCCCCGATGATTCATTCACCCGCTACGCCGAGCAATACCGCGACCCAACGCATCCTCAAGGCCGCCCGAACGCTGTTCGCCATTTCCGCGCTGACCGGCACACTGGCTGCGGAGGCCACTCCCCGAACGGAGCCGAAGCCGGACTGGTCCACCCAGGACATGCCCAGCCAGAAAGGCCGCATCGTGCTGGTCACCGGGGGGACCAGCGGCATGGGCTATGAAGACGCGCTGGCCCTGACGCGAGCCGGTGCCGAGGTGATCATCGCCGCACGCAACGCCGAGCGCGGCCGCGAAGCGATCACGAAGATCAAGCAAGCCGTGCCCGAGGCGCGCGTGCAATTCGAAACGCTGGACCTTGCCAATCTGCAATCGGTGCGCGACCTCGCCAACTGTCTGCTAGGGCGCCTGCCGAGGCTCGACGTGCTGATCAACAATGCCGCGATCATGTCGCCGCCTGTTCGAGGCGTTTCCGCCGATGGCTACGAGATGCAACTGGAGACCAATTACCTGGGGCATTTCGCCTTGACCGGCCTGCTGATGCCCCTGCTACGCAAAAGCGACGATGGTCGGGTGGTCAGCCTGTCGAGCATCGCCGCAGGCCGCGCAACCCTGAACTTCGACGATTTGCAGGCTGAGCGCGATTACGACCCTTTCGCCAGCTACAGCCAATCGAAACTGGCGATACTCAAGTGGAGTATCGAGCTGCAGCAACGCAGCGACGCCGCCGGTTGGGGAATACGCAGCATCGCCGCGCACCCCGGCGTTGCCGTGACCGAGCTGATCGCCCGTGGGCCTGGCCTGGACAGTCAATTCGGCAAACAATGGGCGGTAGAGCGGGACCTGTATCATTCCGCAGCGCAGGGCGCGCTGCCGACGTTGTATGCGGCGACGGCGCTGGAGGCCGTCGGCGGCGCCTACTATGGGCCCACCGGAGACAACGAGAAGCGCGGACCGCTGGGCTTTGCCAGGATGCCACCGGCCGCTGCCGATCGCTCGAATTCGGCCACACTGTGGCAACTCTCCGAGCGACTGACCGGCGTCACCTACCGCTGACCGCCCGGTACGGGCAGGCCCCGTGCCGTTGCCCCGCCACTCCCACAGGAGCGCAACATGGATACGTCTCTTCTCGCCCACCGCGCCGGCGCCATCATCAATGCCGAGGCTCACGAGCTGCCCCCTGCGCTCAACGGTTTTCTGCTGTTCGTTTGCCTGTTCGCCGGCTATTTCATGCTCCGTCCGATCCGAGAATCGATGGGCATCACTGCCGGCGTAGAGAACTTGCAGTGGCTGTTCACCGCGACCTTCCTGGTCATGCTGGCGGCCGTTCCGCTGTTCGCCTGGCTCAGCGCACGCGTGCCGCGCCTGCATTTCGTGGACTGGGTGTACGGATTCTTCTGCACCAATCTGCTGTTGTTCGCCGTCTTGTTCCTGGGTGAGGAAAGCCCGTGGCTGGCGCGCGTGTTTTACGTCTGGATATCGGTCTACAACCTGTTTGTCGTATCGGTCGCCTGGAGCCTGATGGCCGACGTGTTCGACAGTGCCCAGGCCAAACGCCTGTTCGCTTTCATCGCGGCGGGCGCCAGCGTCGGCGGTCTGAGTGGTCCTGCGCTGAGCGCCTTGCTGATCGGGCCGCTGGGCGAGTCCGGCCTGATGCTGCTGGCCGCTGTTTTGCTCGGCGCTGCGATGTTGTTCAAGCGCCAGCTGATGCGCTGGCGTGAACGGGGTGGCGCAGGACGCCCCGATGCCGCGCCGAGCGAAAGCCCTCGCAGGCCGTTGCCGGGCAATCCGTTCAGCGGCATGACGGCCGTTTTGAAATCACCCTATCTGCTCGGCATCTGCGGCTTTGTGGTGCTGTTGGCGACAGTCTCCACCTTCCTTTACTTCGAGCAGGCACGTGTCGTCGCCGAACACTTCCCGGACCGCGAGGCGCAGGTGCGGGTATTCGGCATCATCGACTTTGTCGTGCAGGCGGGCGCCCTGCTCTGCCAGCTGTTCATCACTGGACGCCTCGCGCAAAAGCTCGGCGTCGGCGTGCTGTTGGCTATGGTGCCGCTGGTCATGTGCGCAGGGTTCATCGGCCTGATTTTCGCGCCCAGCTTCGGCCTGATCGCCGCGCTGATGATCGTGCGCCGCATCGGTGAGTACGCCTTCGTGCGCCCAGGCCGGGAGATGCTGTTTGCCCCGCTCGATGCCGAAAGCAAGTACAAGGCAAAGAACGTTATCGACACCGTGGTCTACCGCGCCGGCGACGCCATCAGTGCCTGGGCGAAAAGCGCGCTGGACGCCCTCAGCCAAGGTGCAGGCATGGCAGCGCTGGTCGGCGCGCTGTGTGCACTGCTATGGGGTCTGCTGGGTTGGCGGCTCGGCGACCGGGCGGACCGACGATCCAGTGCGTCGGCAGCGCGGCAATCCCCCGCCTAGCGTTGAAGAGTCATTGACGGAGACCGGCATTGCCGTAGAATCGCCCGCCCAAAAAATCAGCTTGCAGAGCAAGAAGGAGCTTCGATGCAACGGGTGATGATTGTTGGCCAACCAGGGTCTGGCAAAAGTACCTTGGCGCGCAAGCTGGGTGAGCGCACGGGGTTGCCGGTGGTGCATATCGACACGATCCATTGGCAGCCAGGCTGGAACGAGCGCAGCCCGGATGAGAAGACGCGACTTTGCCTGGAGGTCGAGGCGCGCGATCGCTGGATATTCGAAGGTGGCCATTCGACCACGTGGGAAAACCGCGTGGCCCGTGCTGATCTGCTGATCTGGATTGATCGTTCGGCGACGCTTCGATTCTTGCGCGTACTGCGCCGGACCCTGCTCAACCGCGGTCAGTCTCGGCCTGACTTGCCGGAGAACTGCCCCGAATTGCTGGGAAACCTGCCGGTGTTCCTCCGGTTCATGTGGCAGACGAGAAACACATCCCGAGCTAAAATCCGCCATTTCGTGTCGACGGCGCCGTTAGCCTGCCGGGTGGTTCATCTGCAGTCGAATCGGCAGACGAGGATTTTTCTCGAAAATATTAGCCGTTCAGCTAGCCCGGCTCCGCAGATTGACTGACGGTTGACCGCTTCACCAGGGAACTGCCGGTGCCAGGCATCGTCCGAGCTTAAGCGTTTAAGCAAACTGCTCGCCACGAGGTTTCCGTTTGAAAGCTGCCATCGTCAAAAAATACCGTCTGATCATCAAGACCCTCGGCTACGTGGGCTGGTCCTTGTTCTGGTTGCTGCTCTGGGACATCGCCGTCACCGTGGATTTCATGCTGTTTCTCAACGCCAAGCTGAATCTGCCGCTGATGCCGCTGACCTTGCTCGGTTCAGCGTTGATCGTGTTGATCAGTTTTCGCAACAGCAGTGCCTACAACCGCTGGTGGGAAGCCCGAACGCTGTGGGGCTCGATGATCAACAATTCCCGCAGCTTCGCCCGGCAGGTGCTGACGCTGCTGGACGATGCGGGTGGCGAGGTGAATCCGGTCAAATCCACGCTGTTGCGCCGCCACGTCGCTTACGTCAATTGCCTTGCCGCGCATCTGCAAGGTCAGCCTTGTCCCGATGAGGTGCGGGCGTTTATTCCCGCCGAAGAGTTCGCCCGCAGTGGCACGACCAACAACTTCGCCAACGATATCCTCACCGGCTCGGCGACCCTGCTCGCCAAGGAATACAAGGCCGGGCATCTGGACAGTATTCGCCTGGCGCGACTTGAGTCGACACTGGTCGACCTGTCCAACAGCCAGGGTGGCATGGAGCGGATCGCCAACACGCCGCTGCCCTACCCTTACGTGTATTTTCCACGGCTGTTCATTTCGCTGTTCTGCCTGATCGTACCGGTGGGACTGGTTGAATCTTTGGGCTGGTTCACGCCCCTGGCGTCGACCGTGGTCGGGTTCATGCTGCTGGCCATCGAACGCATCGGCACCGATCTGCAAAGCCCGTTCCGCCACAGCGAACACCAGATTCAAATGGAAGCGCTGTGCGAAACCATTGAAAAGAACTTGCAGTCGATGCAGCGTGATTCCTTGGGTGATGTGCGCAGGCTTGAAGAGCCCGCTTGAGGCGCTGCTTTAGCAGCAGCGCTTTTCATCGGATGCAGAGCAATTATTGATAAGTGTCCGCCTCTTCGGCGGGATAAAACTCACCCTGCTTGCCCAGTTCTTCCAGTCGTTCGCGCGCGATCACTTCAACGCGAGCCACTGCGGCCTGATCGTCAGGATCCACCAGTTGCAAACACAGGCGTTGGACATTCTGATCATGGGTACCCTCGCTGAGCATTTCGTGGGTGAAGACCTGTTCAGCACGCCATAGGCATAACTGGGTATGAGTTCCGCCGAGCCATATCTCGTTGATTGATCCCAGATCAGTGGTAGCCAGTTGATCCACGGTAATTGTCTTATCCATTGCGTCGTACCTGAAGAATGCTCGTAAACAGGTACGACTGGCAGGCACAGCGTGTCGTTCCAACCGTCGACAGTTTGACCGCGCCGATGATGTTGCAGCAGATCGCATACCAATCTCACTTGTTCGGAAGATGCTTATGAAATCAGCAAAAATCGACGACTACATCGCCAGCTGGCCTTTACTGGGCGTCGGCTCGACTGCCCCTTGGGCGGTGACTCAGGACTGCGAGAGCCGAATCCTCGCATTGCTTGAAACTCTCGGCGCCGGCTACCGGCGTCAAGGCAATTGTGCCGTTCATGAAACCGCCATCGTTGAGCAAGGCGCTGTTCTGAAAGGCGCAATCATCATCGGCGAAGGCTGTTTTGTAGCCGCGGGCGCTTATCTTCGTGGTGGTGTGTATCTCGGCAGAAACTGCATCGTTGGCCCCAGCTGCGAGCTGAAAAGTACTTTCGTGCTCGATGGCAGCAAACTTGCCCACTTCAACTTCGTCGGCGACTCAGTGATTGGCAAAGCGGTGAATATTGAAGCCGGCGCGATCATCGCCAACTACCGGAACGAACTGGACGGGGCCGATATCAAGATCCGCCACGAAGATCAGGTGATCGAAACGGGCGTCAGCAAATTCGGAGCGCTGGTGGGTGACGGCTGCAAAATTGGCGCAAATGCCGTGATCGCTCCTGGAGCTTTGTTGCGGCCCCACACACGTGTGCCTCGTCTGGGATTGATTGATCAGTTTGCTTACGATTAAAACGAAATGTGTACTCAGGAACTGAATCGCCGTCGCGCGGGGCTGCCCAACTCAGCCAACCTCCCATACGAAAAAGCCCGCAAAGCGGGCTTCTTCAGGCATCGACCAAGCATGCCGCTTACTTGTTCCTCAACAACACATAAGTCTCACCGCCCTTGCGGTCATGCTGAAGAATGAAGTTGTTGTCCTGGATACGCACCTTCGACGGCACACGATCAGCAACCGGCGTTTGCGAGTAAATCTGCGCGGCACTCAGCAATTGTCGGGTCAGGCTGTCATCCGACTGACTGGCAGTGGCGACGACGCATTCCTTTTCGGAGAGTTGCACGGAAAGATTTTTGTCTGCGGTGAAGCCGATGCGCGTGAAGCACATGTCCACAAGCTCGGTGATGCCGTTCCTCTTGGCCGCTTCAGCCGAGCCGGCGAACGACGGGGCGGTTTTCAGACAAATGTCGATAAAAGCTTCAATCGCTTTGGAGGTGACAGGTGTCGGTGCGGTTGGCGTTGCAGTGGTGCAGCTGGCGAGCACGAACAGGCTGGACAAAGCCAGTGTGCGGAACAACGTATTGGACATGACGCGGGAATCCTTCCATTTGAAATTCGCAATGCAGCCGTCTGGCTGAAACCGCCGGAACAGGCGGCGTGCATGATAAATGAAAAACGCGATACCAGGCTGGCCACCCCTGCAGCTTACTGTTCGCTTGTCAGATCACCTTTGAGTCCCCTGAGACCCGACGGGCTTGAATAGAGGGTCTCCAGAGCCGATATCTCAGCCAGTTGCTGCGGCGAAAGTGTTTTCTCTTCTTTCTCAAGCTGCTCGCGCATGGGGTCTGCAATATCGCTCGGCAGCGTCTGTTTAAGCGCCACACGCAACAATCCGCAAGCCTTGAGCTTGTTACGGCTGACGCCCTGCCCATTATCGAAATGAACGGCGAGGGTAATCTGCGCCACAGCGTGACCTTGAACCGCCGCCTGCAACAGCCAGTGATTGGCAAGTGGATAGTTCACCGGTACATCCCCGCCACTGCTATAGAGATAGCCGAGGACGTACTGGGCGTTGACCCGGCCCTGATCGGCGGCACGGGTATACCAACGCAATGCGGCGGGTACGTCTTTAGGAGTACCAGTGCCTTGTAAAGTGACCGCCCCCAATAATTCAAATGCAAAGCTATCGCCAGCATTGGCCGCTTGGGTGAGCAATTTGACGGCGTGTTGAGGGTCGGCTGGAATTCCTTTACCGGAAAAATAGAGTGTGCCTAATAGCGTCAGAGCCTCGGCATCTCCATGATCGGCTGCCTTGCTAGCCCATTTGAACGCCTGTTGGTCGTTTGCCTCAACGCCGTAACCTTTGTCATAAAAGATAGCGAGTTGTCGTTGAGCCTTTGTATGACCTTGTTCTGCTGCCTTGCTGAACCATTGCGCGCCTTGAACAAAATCACTGGCCACCTCTCCACCCGCGATGCTTGCGACCCCCATGTAATATTGTGCGTCGGCGTATCCCTGATCGGCCGACTCAGTTATCCATTGCAGACCTTTTGGTCGATCAACTTCGACGCCTCGACCGTAATATTCAATGATGCCAATCTTGTATTGCGCAACGGGGTCGCCTTTTTCTGCAGCGCTCAAGTACCAGTCTGCGGCTTTGCCAGGGTTGCGGCTGACTATCAGCCCCTCCTCATAGGCTGAGGCGATCAAGGCAGTAAGGCTATAAGGGCTTCGCCATAGTGCGATCACGAAGGTAACAAGAAGAAAGGCCAAGAGGCTGAGGCATAGAGCAATCGAGAGCTTGCGCAATTTTGAATCCGTTCATGAATGGGAGGACAACGCTCGGGGCCGAGTCGCCCGACAGGTTATCGCCAGTTTCATGATTAGCTTTATGACATCGCCTTTACAAAGTGCCAATTACTCTCGCCGACTGCCGCTCTTCGTATCAGATAAAAAAAGACCGAAGTCAATTTTTCCGAGCCCAACTCCCAAACATCACATCCCCAACATAGACGCCTGAAGAGCCTGAACGCTCCTGATCCAGACGCGCCTGCAACGTTTCAATTTCGACCTCTTCTGCACTGGCCACCCCTAACGCAATGATTCGCGGCAAGCACGCTCGAACGATGGCGCCAAGGCTGTAGGGCGCATCAGGCGTTTGTACCAGGCACTCGGCGCGTACGCTTTCCACGGTCAAGCCTGCCTGGGTGAAAATGCCGTGCAGGTTAAACCCGATGTGCAAATCCGCTCCTTCGCGAGCAAGCATTTGCTGTAACCAGCGTTGCGCTCTTTCATGCAAAGGGAAAGGCTCGACGCTGGCAGGCGCCAGCGTCGTATCGTGTTCCTGGAAGACCACGATTCCGCCGGGGCGCAGACACTTCGACAGTGCTCGGATCGTCGCCACCGCATCCTGTTGATACATCAGGACGCGCCTGCCGACAATCGCGTCGAAAGTGCCGATAGAGTCGGGCAATTCCTGGAGGTCTGCCTCGAGAAAAGTCAGCGCATGTCCTGCGCTGCGCTGGCGTGCAATGGCAATCGCAGCGGCGTCGTGATCGACTCCGATGACTTCCCCGTTTTCCACTAGATCACACAGCAGCAAAGAAACATCACCCGAACCGCAGCCTACGTCGAGGATCCGCATTCCTTTGCC
Organism: Pseudomonas sp. NDM; assembly: GCF_003105095.1. Lineage (NCBI taxonomy): Bacteria > Pseudomonadati > Pseudomonadota > Gammaproteobacteria > Pseudomonadales > Pseudomonadaceae > Pseudomonas > Pseudomonas sp. NDM. The sequence goes on from NZ_QETJ01000014.1 coordinate 61,340, forward strand.
GATGCCCGCGTCGATCAGCAAGCGTGTGGTGAAGTCGAGTCGGTTGAGCGGCATTATCAAATTCCCTGAGTTTTGCGAAAAATCATGGCAGGCACGTCAGTCATCTGGCACCCACCAGCGCTTCATCCTTCGCCACCGCACGTTGATAGGCGTCGCGGCTGATCAACCTCTCGGCATAGGCGAGAAATGCAGCTCTGGGCGGCAAAGTTTGCAAGCCTAACCCCCAGCCAATGTGCGAGCCAACATAAACGTCTGCAGCGGTGAAGCGTTCGCCGGCAATAAACGGATGCGCCGATACCGCGCGTTCGAGCTGATCGACCGTGCGCTCATAGCTGCCGTAGCCAAAGAAGAACTCCTGATCCGGCGTCGGGTTGAAACCGGCGCGGTGGTTGGTGACCGCCTGCTCCAGCGGCCCGGCAGCGAAAAACATCCACCGGAAATAAGCGGCGCGCTCCGCTGCCACCGGGGCCAGCCCGGCTTCGGAAAATGCCTCCGCGAGGTACGCACAGATGGCGGCAGTTTCTGTTATGGTTTGCCCGTTATGCACCAGGGCCGGGATCTTTCCCATCGGGTTCACGTCGCGAAAAAAACTGACGCGCCGATCATCAGCGTCGGCCATCGTTGGCACTGCCAGCGCGGCACCACCCCAACGGTCAGCCTGACTGGTCGACTGGTAATCCATGACCACCGTCTCATACGCGCAGCCGATTTCTTCGAGCATCCAGCGCACCATGCGCCCGCGAGAATTGGGGTTGGTATAGAACGTCATCGTCATCGTGAGCTCCTTTTGGCTCGGTGTGTTGACGACAATGGTAAGAGCGCAGCGGTATCAGCCTGTGGGCGCCTTGCGCCAGAATACTTGCAGAACGCGCCATTGGCGGCGCGTTGCATCACGCATCACCGCTATCCTGCGGTTCGGAGCCTGGAAATGCCGCACCATCACACCAGCACCGAGCGGTGTAAATTGCCCAGGGTCTTCTGGGAATCGATAGCGCAGCTGGGCCTGGATCCCTCGTCGATTGAGCAACACGCTCAATTGCCCCGCGACCTGCACCTGAACGAATCGACCTTTGTCAGCACACAGCAGTTATTCGCTGTCTGGAACGCCATTGAGGTGCTTTCGGCAGACCCCGCTTTTGCGATTAAAATGGTTCGCGACACGCCCAGTGCGAAGCACAAAATGGCGTTCATCACGGCGTTATATGCGGCTGATTTTCGCGACGGACTTGCGCGGTTGGCGCGCTTGCAGCGTCTGTGCAGTCCCGACAAGTTATCCATGGTCGAGCGCCAGGGGAGTGTGTCATTCACGACTCAGTGGCCTTCCGGCACGGGGCCGGCGCCCTGTCTTTCTGTGGAAGCGTGTTTTGCCTTGGTACTGGAGCTCGGTCGTCGAGGCAGCGGTGAACACATTGCGCCTCTGTCATTACGCTTGAGACGGCCAAAGCCACCGCTGGAAACTCACTCGGATTATTTCGCATGTCCCATCCGCTACGGCGCCAGTCATGACGAGATGATCGTAAGCGCCTCTGATCTTGATCGGCCGTTTCTGCAACACAATCCGCAGGTGCTGCACATGATGAGTCCCGGCCTCGATGCCGCACTACGCGCGATCGAAGCGCCGCCAGGCTTCTGTGAGCAGGTCATCGAAATACTGAAACGCGCACTGGCGAACGGACGGCCCAGTCTGCAACATCTCGCCCGAGAACTGCTGCAGAGCGAGCGCACACTGCAACGCCGCTTGGCATCCGAGGGTACGACCTTCAATGCACTGCTCAACGAGGCGAGGCGTCAAGTGGGATTTCAGCTACTGGCTGATACAAGCCTGGAGCTTAAAGAGGTGGCCTATCTTCTCGGTTATGAAGACGTCAACTCGTACTATCGGGCCTTCCGGAAGCGAGAAAATGTGTCACCCGGTCAGTGGCGACGCTCAGCGACTCACCCATGACGCTGGCAGGAAGTGCGCTTCGGGCCGAAAGCAGATGCCAGGTGCCCGCAACAAAGCGGGCACCGCATCCTGTATCTGCTTACCAGTTGTAACTCAGTTTGGCGGTAATCTCGCGACCCGGGTTGTAGAAGTTCGCTGTGCCGGAACCGACCACGTGCTGCTCATCCAGCAGGTTGCTGACGTTCACTGCGAGGTCGGTGCCCTTGGCGATCTTGTAGTTGAAAGCGGCGTCGAACAGCGTGGTGCCGTCGCTTTTGCCGGAGTTGGCTGCATCGAAGTAATACGAGCCGACGTAGCGTGCACCCAAGCCCACGCTGACATCAGTGGCGGGCACATCGTAGTAACTCCAGAGCGAAGCGGAATGCTTGGGCGCGATGGAGAACTCGTTCCCCTTGAGGGAACTGCCGTCGTATAACGAACCGCGCAGTACCTCGGACTCCATATAGGAATAGCCACCGATCAGGCTGAGGTTTTGCGTCACCTGCGCCTTGGCCTCCAGGTCGAGGCCACGCGCCCGCGACTCGCCCACTGTCTGCTGCTCAATGATGCCGCTCGGCAGCACCACGGCGATGGTGACGTTTTCCTGAGTCAGGTCATACACGGCGGCGGAGAACAGTGCGTCCATACCCATCGGCGCATACTTCACGCCCACCTCGTACTGCCTGCCTGTCTGCGGTGTCACGCCAACCTGCGGCGGCGATACCGATTCCACCATGCTCACGTAGGTGGACACTTCATCGTTGACGATATAGGTCAACGCACCTCGGTAGGAGGTTTCGGAAAAGGTGTCTTTCTCGGTGGATTGCAAGCCTTTGCTGGTCAGGTCCATCGAGTCGTTGCGCACACCGCCGGTGACGATGAACCGCTCGTAGAACGACAGGTTCTGCTGCAGGAATACGGCCTTGGTGGTCGCGTCTCGCTTGTTGACGGCGTACGGCGTGATCGAGCGTGAAACGCCGGTAAACACGGGATTGGCGATGTCGATCGGCGTCGTCAGGGCGTAGACCGAGCTCTCCTTGGTGGTCGAATCGAGATACTCCACGCCCACCAGGCTGCTGCTGTCGATGTTCTCGAAGCGGGCATCGTATTGCAGCATCAGATTGCCGTTGAACTGGTCGGCATCAGTGTCCGTGCCAAACAGGTATCGATCGACAGTAGTACCGACACGGGCGGCGCTGTCGCTGAGGTACACGTAGCCAAAATCATCGGTCAACTTGCTGTAACGCAGATTGCTGCGCAGTACGAAGCCGTTGTCGAAGTCATGGGTGACGTTACCGCTGAGGCTGGTGCGCTCGACATCGTGGAAGTTGTAGCTGGGCTCACCGTAAAACTTGCTGCGGTCGTATTCCTTGTCCAGCGGATAGCCGCCACTGTTGGGCGAGCTTTCGGTTTTCAGGTAGTCGAGGATCACCGTGGCCGACGTGTAATCGGTCGGTGCCCAGGTGAGACCACCCATAAACAACTGGTTGTCGTCCTGTGAGTGATCGTACTCGCGATCGCTGTTCTGGCCTTTGGCCGTAAAGCGGCCAGCCAGGGTCTTCTCGTCGTTCAGCGCATCCCCCACATCGATGCCTGTCTCGACATGGTCAAAGGAACCGTAGGTCACATAGCCCTGGCCAAATTTTTCGAAGCGCGGCTGTTTGGTCACGAAGTTCACCGAACCGCCCGGGTCCGCTGGGCCAAACAGCGTGGAATTGGCGCCACGCAGAATCTCGATGCGCTCATAGGCGAATGGATCTTCGCGTACGCCACGCATCGAACTCAGGGTCAAGCCGTCACGGTAGGTGGTGGCCTGGAAGCCGCGGATCTGGAAGTAGTCGTTGCGGTCATCCGTCCCGTAGAAATCACTGACCACGCCGGGCGTGTATTGCAGCGCCTCTTCCGTGGTGCTGACGCTGCGCTGTTGCATTTCCTTGTTGGTAACGACTGATACCGATGCCGGTGTATTGAGAATGCTGGTCGCCACTTTGCCACCCACCCAGAGCTCCTTGGCAACCACCGAGTTGGTGTCGTCGTCGGCACTGACCCTGACCTTGGCATTGATGATGAGGGGTGCGAGGCGGTAATCCTCGACATCTGTTGCATCGAGTTCCAGCGGGCCGGCGGTCTTCGCTTGAGGGACCAGCAGATAAGCATTCGGGCCTTGCTGTTCGATCTGCAATTCGCTCCCCTGCAGCAACGATGACAGCGCTGTCGAAGTCTCGAGCGTGCCATTCACGCCAGCAGTGTTGCGGTTCGCAACACTCGCCGCGTCGAAGGAAAGACTGATCCCGGCCTCACGCGCAAAGCGGTCGAGCGCCGGCGCCAATGGGCCGGCAGCAATGTTCCACTGCTTGACCTGATTGCTGTGGTCAGCGCTCGAGGTTTGCGCCAGCGATGGCAATGCGTAGCTGCTCACGATCAAACCGAAAATCGCAGCGTGCATGGCACGGTTCAATGGATGGCGCTGTGAAACCGGGGACGAACTCATTTTCTCGCTCCAAGAAAGGACATCGGCAGACTGGCCTGTATTCCGGCCTTCCTTAGAGGTCGAACGAGAATGAGAAACCACCTCATTATTTTTCACGACACGCGAAAATCCTGATGGCCTCAGGTCGCAGCGGTCACGGTCACCCAATATCGGGTTCGGTAGTCAACGTGCAAGCGCAGTGATTGCGCGATCAATGCCAGGACCTGATCGTTGTCAGCCAGCTGGAAGGTGCCGGAAACGCGGCGATCAGCGACCTCTTCGGCGCAGCGCAATACCCCGGGGCGATAACGCGACAACTCCACGATGAAATCATCGAGGCGCATGTTGCGCGCACTGATCACCCCGTCACCCCAGCTCCATAGATCCAGACCGTTGTCCCTGTACGTTCGGGCGCCACTTGAGGTGAACAGCAGAGGATTGCCCGCTTGGGCGCTGGCGCTCGCAGGGGTTTGACTGGAGCCGGGGAAAACCGTGACTGATCCCTGCTGAGCCGCGACCAGCGTGCCATCGTCACGCTCGCGTACCAGAAAGCGCGAACCATGGGCGCGCATGAGCCCGTCACGGGATTGCACCCAGAACGGTCGCGCTTGAGGCGAGTGTTGATCCGCCCCGACATTCACGATGATTTCACCACGGCGCAGGATGATCAGGCGTCGCTGGGCGTCGAATTCGCTGTCGACGGCGCTATCGCTATTGAGCTGGACAAGGCTGCCATCGTCGAGCTGGAAGCGTCGTAGCTCGCCGGTGCTGCTGCGTTGCTGGGCAAGCATGGCGGGTACGGGCGTGTAGTCCCGGCCAAGCCAGGCGGCCGCGCCGACCGTCGCCAATACGCCCAGGAGCTTCAGGCTTTCCCGCCGACGCATTCCATGGTTGCTGCCTTCGAGGGTTTGTCGGGCCAGTTGAGTGGGTACGCCTGCGAACTCATCCCCAAGCGATTCCACACGCTGCCACGCCAACACATGCTCTGGGCGCTGCTGGAGCCATTGCTCAAAAGCGCGCTGCGTCTGCTCATCGGCTTCATTGAAGCGAAGGCGCACTTGCCATTGGATCGCTTGGTCGACAATGGCCGGATCCAGCGCCTGCGGCTCACGACTCGACATAACGCAAGCGATAGCAGTGTTGCAGGGCCGTGGCCAGGTCGCGTTCCACCGTCGCGCGGGAAACACTCAGTTTTTCGGCGATTTGCGCGCACGTCAGACCGTCGAGACGGGCAAATAAAAACGCTTGGCGAACTCTTGGTTTGAGCAGACCGAGCATGCGGTCTATGCGCTCGAGCGCATCCAGAATCATCAGCCGGCTTTCTTCCGAGGGAACCTCGTGTTGCGGCAGCGACATGACGCTTTCCAGGTAGGCACGTTCGAGTTCACGACGCCGATACTGATCAATCATCAGTCCACGGGCGATGCTGCTCAAATAGGCGCGTGGTTCGCGCAAGGGGCTGGATTGACGCGCCTTGAGCACCCGTACGAAGGTGTCCTGGGCCAGATCTGCTGCATTATCGCGACATCCAGTGCGTCGCATCAGCCAGCCCTGCAACCAGGAGTGGTGGGTGCGATAGAGCAGCCCTAGATCTGCAGTACCTAGTGTTTCGTCGCTACGCATCGGCATCCCGGGACATACATGATTGATAATGAATCGCATTCTACTCATGCGACAGGTCTCAGGTAAATACGTGGCTTCGTCGAAAGCCCACCATGCTCCCGGCCTTGTCACTCAACCGTCACGGCTGCCCCATAGGCTCTACCGATCTCTACCGTTGACCCACGAGCCCGCACTCCAACATGCCGCCAATCGCCATCGCATCCCCAACCCGGCAAAACATCATCCTGCGCTCCGACAATCTCACCTCCTCCGACTTCGGCGCGCTTTTCTCCAGGCTTTTCGGCAATCGTTACGCCGACACTCCACCCCCGCCGTCCAACATCATCATCGGCGGGGTCTACGGGCGGCACGACGGCGTGAGTTTTCGACGTATGCATTACCACGGCGACTTCAGCGTCACCCTCCCCGATCCGCACAACGAAATCACTTTCGTCATCCCCACCGCCGGCAAGATCGTTTTCAACCACGCCACCGAGTCCATCGGTATGGCGCACGTCGGCCTGGCGATCGACAAGGCGGATATCCGTTCGATGCGCTTTGTCGATGATCACGCGCATCACGGCATTTCGGTCAATCGTCAGCAGCTCACCGAGCGTTTGTCTGCGTTGCTGGAGAAACCGATCGTGCAGAAGATCGTGTTTGAGCCGAGCGTGGATCTGAATACGCCGGCATTCCAGGGCCTCAAGGCGTTGATCGATCTGGCTACGGGCACTGAGTTCGATGCGCTGATCAACAGCGGCACGCTGATGCCGTCACGTTTGCGCGAGATGTTGATCGATGCGGTGCTGGAGGCGTGGCCGCACAATTTCACCGAGGCATTACGGGGGCCGGCGCCGTGTGTGGCGCCGCGGCATGTGAAGGTGGCGATGGAGTTTATCCAGGCGCATCCGCAGCAGCTGGTCAGTGGTGTGGACCTGGCGCGGTTGAGCCATGTCAGCCAGCGCGCGTTGCAGGAAGGCTTTCGGCGTTTTGTCGGGATGTCGATCGTGGCGTATCAGCGTCAAGTGCGTTTGCAGCGCGCTTATGAAGCGTTAGCGCGCGGGCATGCGGGCTCCGTGACGGAGGTGGCATTGCGCTTTGGCTTCAGCAATGTCGGGCGCTTTTGTCAGTATTTTCAGAGTGCTTACGGCGTAAGCCCGGCGGAGTTGAAGGCCAGGCGTTGACCATTCGCTCCGGTGAAAACTGCATTTGATTGAACAGCAGGCATCTCAGGGCGACTAACCCCAGACAGGTCGCTTGGCGGCACAGCCATTCAAGCGGCGTTTACCTGGCTGCGGCCGGCGGTGGGCTTCGGTGCCGCGTCGTCGCAGGCTTCGCAAGGGGGTTTCAATGACCGAGGATTTCATCGGCTTTTTCACGACGCACACCATTTTAGGAATTTCATTGGCGAACTGGGTCTTGGCGTTTGTCGCCGCGACACTCAGTTATCTGCTGACTACCACGGCGATCCGTTTCGTTTTCCGCAAGGTGCAGGCGCGGGCCAGCGCCGGCAATGGGCATCTGACGTACATGGCCAGCGAAGTGTTGGCGGCGACCAGCACCACGTTGCTGCTGTTGGCGTCGATCCTGGTCGGCATCGGGTTGCTGGATTTGCCGGAGCGCTGGCTCGGGCGCGTGAGCAGTTTGTGGTTCGTAGTCGCGGCGTTGCAGGTCGGCCTGTGGACCAACCGCGCGCTGGCGCTGGGGCTGCATCGCTATTTCTCGCGGCACAACGCGACCGGCACCTTTCAGGCGAGCGCCCTGGCGACCCTGAGCCTGTGGGGCGTCAAGGTGTTGCTGTGGGCGGTGATTCTGCTGGCGATGCTGTCGAACCTGGGCGTCAACATCACTGCGTTTGTCGCCAGCCTTGGTGTCGGCGGTATCGCCGTGGCGCTGGCGGTGCAGAACATTCTTGGCGACGTTTTTGCCTCGCTGTCGATTGCCGTGGACAAGCCGTTTGAGGTGGGCGATTTCATCGTCGTCGGCACGCTGGCCGGTACGGTCGAGCACGTCGGCCTGAAGACCACACGCATCCGCAGTCTCGGCGGTGAGCAGATTGTCATGGCCAACGCCGACATGATCGGCAGCACCATTCAGAACTACAAACGCTTGCAGGAACGTCGGGTGGTATTCGAGTTTCGTCTGACTTACGAGTGCACCACCGAACAGATCCGCCAGATTACCCAGCGCGTTGAAAGCATCATCAAGAACGAAAAACAGGCGCGCTTCGACCGCTGCCATTTCCGCAGTTTTGGTGAGAGCGCGCTGGAATTCGAGACGGTGTACATCGTTCTGGACGCCAGCTACAACGTCTACATGGACGTGCAGCAACGGATCAACCTGGCAATCATGGAAGCGGTCGCCGAGCTGGACGCGACGTTCGCCTTCCCGGCGCGCACGGTGCATGTCGCCTCGCTGCCCGAGCCCGCCGCGCAGCCGGCACGCACGCAGCAATCGTCGCGGGCGCAGCATGCCTGAGGCGGAAAGTAACCTGTGGCGAGGGAGCTTGCTCCCGCTGGACTGCGCAGCAGCCCCGTCTTTTACAGGGCCGCTTCGCGACCCTACGGGAGCAAGCTCCCTCGCCACAGTGATATGTTCGCCGGGGTTAGAACGCGTAACTGGCCTTGAGCCCGCCATTAAATCCGTGGCTGTCACCGCCACCGTTGGCGCCGACTTCAGCGCCCACACTCAGGGCGCCGAGGTTGGCCATCAGATTAACGCCGCCGCTGAATTGATCGCGGTTATCGAACGCCGCGCGCTGCTCGATATCCAGCCCCAGCAGATGACCTTCGCTGTCGACTTGTTGATCGCCGAGCGCACGTTCATAACCCACGCGAACGCCCGGAACCAACTGCCACGCACCCATCGCCACTGGGGCGAATGACACGTCGAGATGGGCTACGGCGCTGCGCCGGGATTGCTGGATGCCATCGACGTCGAGCGCCAGCTCACTGCCCTTCTCTTTGAAACCTTGCAAGTCGAGATGACTGACGCGAAAGCCCAGGCTCGGTTCGACAATCACCCGGCTGAGCGGTGCGCGGTAACCCAACGCCAAGGTCGCGCCGGTGAGATTGCCGTGGCTGTCGCCCTTGGCTGTGCCGAGGCCACCGCCAAGCTCGCGTTTGCTGTCGTAGTCGACGTAACCGGCGCTGGCGCTAGCGTCGACAAACACGCCGCGTTCGAGGCTGATGAGGCCGTAACGCGCCCCGAGGTTGAGGAAGGTGAAATCAGTGTCGGCCTCGCCACCCGCCCCGCCGACGCTGCCCTTGCTGTAGCCGAAACCGGCCCGCGCGCTGAGTTGTTCGCTGAAGCGCTGGGTAATGCCAAGCATCAGACCCTGGCTGTGTTCGTTACTGCTGTCGGCGTGCGCCGAGCCGTCGGTTCCGAGGTAACTCGCGAGTGCGCTGCTCCAGAGGCGGTATTGGCCGACCTTCAGATCGCTGCCGCTGGCAAAAGCTGCGGCGGCTTGCTCGATCATCGCGTTCTGCCGCAAGAGATAGCTGGCTGCATCCGCATGCACCTGACCGCCGACTTGCGTTTCGACACCGCCCAAGGTGCCGGCGTCGATCGCCGATTGCAGGTAATAGTTGTAGGCGCTGTAGGTGCCGGACAGCTCAGAGTTCTGCAACTGCCGCAGCAACTCAGCGCCAGCGGCGGCATTGCCGATCATCCCGGCCTGCCCCGGCAAGCTGTTGTACTCGACCAGTTTGCCGCGCAGCACATAGATGGTTTCCTGGGACAGACCGAGGCCCTGCTTGAGGTAGTTGTCCATGCTGCCGTACTCGGCGGCGACCTGGTCGAGGCCGGCCTGCAAATAACTGGCCTGCACGCCGAGCAGCGGCTCGTAGACAGCGGCCATGCTCGGCGGCAAGGCTTTCAGAGTCGCAGCGACGCGGGCGGCGGTGTAGTCGTTGGTCGCCAGATAGTTGACCATGATGGTCGCCTCATCGACACCAGCGATGCTCTGCAACACAGCGGCGGTCCAGCCGGTGCGATCCTTGCCGGCGGTGCAGTGAAACAACTGCGCGGCGTCGACACTCGCCAGCTCATTGAACAACTGGCCGAACTGCCCGCGCATGCCGGCATCGCTGACGAACGCACGGTTGGTCTGTTCCATCATCGCCACGGCTTCGGCGGCGCTGCGAAACGAGATGCTGGTGATGTCCGCACCCGAGGTGGTGCTGCCAATGATGTCGATATTGCGATAGGCCGCCCCCGTGATCATCGTGTCCGGCGTAGCGGCGATTTCGCTGGGCGTGCGCAAGTCGTAGATGGCTTTGATGCCCAGACCATTGAGCGTTGCCAGATCCGCCGCCGACGGCGTCAATGCGTTGGAGCGGTAGAACACACCGCTGCGCATGGTCCCGTCGTGGGTCGTGGAATAGGCGGAAGTGATGCCGGCAATGTCGCGAAAGTTGTCGATGCCGGACAAGTGCGGCGTGTCGAGTGCGACAGACTCAGCCGCATTGGCAGCGGCGATGGACAGGCTCAGAACGGACAGCGAACACAGAAGACGTTGGAACACAGTGCAGCCTCATGAAATCAGCGTTGGGCTGGTCACTATGGGCAGGCGAGTGAGAGGCAATATGACAGTTTCGGGCGGCCACGAAATGCCTGCGCGAATGGGCCGTGGGGTGCGTGATCTGTCCAAAAATCTCGAATCCGGCACAAATCCCCTGTAGGAGTGAGCCTGCTCGCGAAAGCGGTGGTTCAGGTTAATTGATGGTGACTGAAACACCGCTA